>CAZQTQ010000242.1:0-6840 GCA_964596025.1 uncultured Rickettsiales bacterium | reverse complement strand
TCGGAGCGCAATTGCGCATTCCTTGGACCTCGACGAGGCACTGTCGTTGATCGGTGAGGGCAGCCGGATCTCAGGGCCCTTCGTCCCGTCGTCGAAGTACTACAACCACAGCGAGACGGTCCCTCTGGTTCAGCTGAACAACGACGAAGCGCGGGTTCTCCTAGAAGCTGCCGGATACAGTCGGGTCGAAGGCAAGTGGATGAGCAAAGGCAAGCCTCTCTCGTTGCGGCTGTTCTACCGGGCTGGCCTCGGCGACCAAGGGCAGGCTGTGGCCCTCAATCTGCAAGCTCAGCTTCGGAGGGCAGGGATCGACGCCTCAGACCCCATCGCCATGGACAAGGCGGTGTGGGCCGAGAAGGTCTTCAAGGAGCGTGACTTTGACCTCGTCTTGGATAGCTGGTCCTTCGACAAGAACGAGAACATCTTCGACCTCTTCCATAGCCAGGGAACCCAGAACTTCGTCAGCTACGGCAACAAGGATCTCGACGTGTTGCTCTCGAAGGCGGTTGCAGAGTCGGATCCGGCCGCCAAGGTGGCCTACATGCGGGAGACCCACCGCCTGCTTGCTCAGGACCTTCCCTACGTCTTTCTCTGGAACCTCCGCAGCTACACCGCGATTCGCCGGGAGGTCGAGAGCGTCTACATCCAGCCGTTCTACTACTTCACCCAATTCTCCGACTGGCGGCTGAGGCAGGGCAGCTGAGGGGGATGCCCCAGTTCGCGCGACTGCTGGTGGCCAAAGCCGTGGCCGCATTTGCCATCGTTTTCATCTCCTCGGTTTGTTTCGGTGCGTTGCTCTGGTTTTCGCCCGGCTCTCCCTTGGACGAGGGAGGCGGGGGCCTCTGGGCCTGGGTTCAGAGCTTTTGGAGCGGCGTCTTCCGTCTCGACCTGGGTGCTTCGTACCGCCAGATACCGGTCTTGGAATTGCTGGTCCGGGGAGCTTGGACCAGCCTGCCCATCGTCGCCTGTTCCATGGCGCTCTCTTTGGGCACGGCCCTGTTCGTCGCGCTGGTGGCACGCGAGCGCATGCGGCGTCTCGGCCGCCTGGTTCGCGGCCTTCTACACGCCGGTTCCCTCCTCCCCGTCTTCCTTCTCGGTTACCTGGGCTTGGTCCTCGTGGGTATCCCGCCGGATAGCCTCACCCAATACGGAGCTGCAGTCCTCATCCTGGCCCTGGGCGACGGCATGCTGACGGACTGCATTCTCAGTCTCGATGTGGAGGTCGAGCAGCTCGAAGATCAAGACTTCATCTACTCGGCACGTCTGCGCGGTGTGCCGGTTTGGCCGGCGATGTTGCGCCACCTGGGGCTCATTGTCGCTCAGATCGCCGCGGACCGAACCGCGTACCTTATCGGTGGCGTGCTCGTCCTGGAGAAGGTCTTCAGCATCCAAGGGATTGGTCTAATCGGCTACCAGGCGGCCATCGAAGGTGACTTTCCCCTGCTTATTGCGATCACCGTTTTTGTTACAGCCTTCGTCGCATGCATGCAGTTGGCGGTCGACTTGGCCAGCGCCTTATTGGACCCCCGACCGGACCGCGGTGGAGGTTCAGGCCTGATGGCGTCTGCCCCGTGAGCGGGCCGGGACCCAGTTGGGAGACGCAGTCCTCGGGACTGCGCCCCTCTCCTTGGCTCAGCGGGACGGCCCTCCTCGGTCTGTCCGTACTGTTCGGCTTGATTTTGCTCCGGCTAGCTGCCCTCTCGGTCAGCGTCGATCCTTCGCTGCCGACCCAGGCGCCCATGCTGCCGCCGTCTTGGAGCCATCTCCTGGGCACTGACGAACTAGGCCGCGATCTGCTGGGGCGGATGATCGTCGCGGTGGAGGCCTTCTTTGTTCCGGGCTTCTTTGCCTGTCTCCTCTGCATCCTTCTCGGGCTTCCAGCAGGCGCTGCCGTCGGCTATTGGCCGCGGGCCCGCTGGACCCCCTTTCTCCACGGCGCACTCACGATGCTCGGTGCCTGGCCGCGCCTCGTGGTGGTGGTGTTGGTCGTGGCCATCTTCACTGCCTCAGTCACCGACCCGGCGGCTTGGGCGGGCCTTCGGCTGTACCTTCTGGCCGGACTTGTCGGTCTTGCTCACGTACCTCTCTTGGCCAATGCCCTGATGGAGAAGGTCCGCCACTTCCAGCGGGAGCAGTTCGTAGAGGCTGCGCGGGCTCATGGTGTCACGGAGTGGCGCATTTTGGGCTGGCACATCCTGTGGGCCAACTGCCGCTACCTCCTCCTCCGGCAGATGTGCTCACTCTTCGGGAGCTTTCTCCTGGTTGAGACCAGCCTCAGCTACCTGGGCCACTACGGTGTGCCGATTCCGCGACCTTCTTGGGGGAACATCCTGGCCGGCGTGAAGTTCAACGTGATCCACACCCGAACCTTGCTCCAGCCCGAAGCGTGGACGCCAACCGGCCTGATGGATGCTGTCGGTCTAGCCATTCAGGACGGTGGGCTCGTAGCCCTTGCTGCACCCACCCTAGCGATCGGCATCTCCGTGGCGGGAATTCATGCACTTGCCCTTCACTTCCAGCGCATGGATGCCGCCGGATGACCGCACCGCTTATCGAAGTGCGCGACCTCTGGGTCGAGGTCGTTCCCCGGGGCAGGCGAGAGCCCGTAGCCGTGGTTCGGGGGGCGAATCTGGAACTCCCTCGCCAGGCCATCACGGGGGTCGTTGGAGCCTCAGGGAGCGGAAAGACGGTCCTCTTCCGCTCGATCCTCGGGATCGCCCGCCTCCGCCCCGGTGTGGTTCGGGGGCAGGTCTGGCTTCGCTTGGACGAGAACCAAGACCCGATCTTGTTGCGCGGCTTTGGGGAGGGGAAGAGCCTCGCTCCCCCGGCCCGGGGCTGGGCCGGTTACGTTTTTCAGCACCCCGAACTCTCGCTCGATCCCTTCGCTACAGTGGGCTCGCAGGTCGCGGCATCCGTCAGGAGGGTCCACCGCGGGCTGTCTTCCGCGGAGATCGTCCAGCGCACAGAGCGCTGGCTTGAACGTGTCCAGCTCGACGATCCCGACCACGTAGCCCGCCTTCGGAATCACGAACTGAGCGGCGGCATGGCCCAGCGGGTGGCCTTGGCGGTGGCGGCTGCGGCCGAACCCCGTTTCCTGGTGGCCGATGAACCGACCAGTGGCTTGGATTGGTCCAGCCGTAGGGGGATGGTCGAGTTGCTTGGTCGTCTCTGCAAGGAGGAGGGCGTAACCCTGGTGCTCGTATCTCACGACTTTCAGGTGGTCGAACACCTCGCTGACCATCTGGCCGTGATGTATCGAGGGGAGATCGTGGAGTCCGGCCCACGGACGAGGTTCTTCGATGGGGAGCCTGGACTGCACCCCTACACGGGCGATCTTCAGGCCCGGTCCTCCGAACTGACCACCGGTTTGAGCCTCCGAACCATCGTGCTGAATACCGAGCAGCCCAGCGAAGGCGGTTGCCGCTATGCGCACAAGTGTTCGACCCTCCACAACGACGAGGATTGGACGGGAGGCGAATCCTGCCGGAGTACTTCGCCCCCGGACATGACCCTGCCTGGAGGACACCGCGTGCGCTGCTTTGCGGCCACGGAAGGGGGGACGCGATGACGGTGGCTGATGCACCGGTGTTGCTCGAAGCGACGGGCCTCGTGAAGCGCTTTCCCCCTGCTTCTCCTACCGAGCCTCCCTTGGAGGCCGTCGCAGGCGTGGATGTGCAGGTGCGGGCTGGCGAGGTATTGGGGCTGGTGGGGGAATCCGGATCTGGGAAGACGACGCTAGGCAAGATGCTTCTATACATCCTTGCCCCAGACGAGGGGCAGGTGCTGTTTCAGGGGATCGATCTTGCAGGGCTGACGCCGGCTGAGTTGCGGAGCCGCCGTTCCCAGATGCAGATGATCTACCAGGCCTCGAGCGCCGCTTTGAATCCGGGCCTCACGGTGTGGCAGCACCTTGAAGAGACCGTCCAGCTTCACCGGGCATCCTCCGGTGCAGAGGCCGTCGAACTCCTGAACGAGACCCTGGCTACCTTCCATCTGGAAGGAAAGGAGGACGCGCGCCCACGCGAGCTGAGCGGTGGCGAACGCCGCCGCCTGGTCTTGGCGCGTTGCCTGCTCCCCAAACCAGCCCTTGTCGTGGCGGACGAGCCCACCGCGGGGCTCGACTCCAGCTTGAAGAGCGAACTGCTCGACACCATGCTGGCAGCGCGCCGGGAGCGCATGTCCTATGTCTTCATCAGCCACGAACTGGATGTCGTTCGCTACGTTGCAGACCGGGTTCTCGTGTTGGTCGAGGGCCGCGTGGTTGAAGAGCTTCCCGGTGCGTACCTCGATCCCACTCGGGAGGACACATCACTGCACCCCTACACCGAACACCTCCTCGCGTCCTCCTTCCAGGCTCCGCGCCGCTTGCCGGCGGTGAAGCGTCGGGTGGCTCTCCCAGCGGGTGGCTGCATCTACTTGCGACGATGTCATCGCGCCGATCCTGAACACCCGTCCTACGACCGGTGTGTAGCGGAGTCGCCGTCCCTGCAGACTCAATCTTCCGGACGGCGGGTCGCTTGCCACCGGGTGCAATCGCCGGCTTCGGAGGGCTCATGATTTCTGTCCGCGTAGCAACCGGCCTCTTGGCTGTCTGTCTTGCCCTCTTGGGGTTCCAACCCGCGGCTTACGCCGCAAAGGCTCGCCCAGTTTCCCCGAATCACGACGGGAGCGCGATGAACCCGCTCTGGTCGCCCGACGGCTCCAAGTTGGCCTACGAGGTGGTGCACGCCCAACAGAAGTACACCGATCTCTTCGTCCTCGACCTAGAGCGCGGATCCGAAGAGCGGATTCAGCCGGCTCCGGGTGCCGGGGCTTTGGGAGGACGCTTCTTGGACCGCAAACAGGTCAACCATGAGTTTACTTGGGCCCCCCGTGGTCGGCTCTATGCGTTCGCATCCAGCGGGAGCGACGACGACTTCGACCTCTACCTCCGGGGTGTGACGGTGCCGATTGGGAGCGAGATGAAGGAAGGCGGGCCCGCCATCGCGGCTGATGGGCGCAGGCTTGCCTTCTGTTCGGCGCGAACCAACGAGGGAGATCTCTACCTGGCTGACATCTATGCGCTCGAGGAGGAACCGGTGCGGCTGACCTTTGGAGAGGGTCTGGAGTTCTACCCGGCCTGGTCGCCCACCGGGAACTCTCTGGCCTACGCCGCCATGACCGAAACGGGCGCGAACATTCGTGTCATTGAAGACGTGGAGCGACCGAAGGAAAGCAACAAGGCCTTGACCCAGTGGAAGGCCAACCAAATCAAGCCCAGCTGGTCACCGGATGGCCGCTGGATCGCGTTCTTTACAAACCACGATACTGGCAACGCGAAGCGCTTCGACGCTTACATCGTCCCCGCCGCTGGAGGCAGTCCTTTTCGAGCGGTCCAAAATGTCGTCCCCAACGAACGGCGGGGCCCGGCGTGGACCCCGGACGGTAAGGGCATCATTGCGGTGCGAAATGCCCCCAACGAAGGCGACCCCCTGGTTCATGTTGACCTGATGTCGATGCAGGAGACTCTGATCCCGACCGGAACCGCCAACAACGGTGAACCGACGGTGGCCCAGGGCAGGGGAGGGGAGGCCTTCCAGATCGCATTTGTCTGCCAGGGGGAGCGAAGCTCAGCTGATCAGGGCTTCAGGCGGGTCTGGGTTCTCGACTGGACCGCGCCCGCCCAGCCGTGATCGAGAACATCACCCGAGGTACGGAGCTCGCCACTGCGGTGGAGTGGGCGACGACGCCCAAGTCCAGGGCCCGTGGCCTGCTCGGGCGGAGCGGGCTGGGCGAGGGGCAGGCGCTCGTCATCGCACCCTGCAATTCCGTACACATGATGTTCATGCGCTTTCCCATTGATGTCGTCTTTGCCACGAATGATGGGCGGGTACTTCGCGCCATCGCGGCTCTTCGCCCCTGGCGAATGACCCGCATCCACTCTGGAGCGCACTACGCCATTGAAATGCCGGTGGGGGCCATTGCTCGGAGCCACACGGAGGCCGGAGACCAACTGCGTCTTCCGAAGCCGCTCTGAGCCCCTGTTGGTCCAGCTGGGCACACATCCCCAAGTGCTGGATCGGGATGAAAAAGCTAGAGATCACAGAAGCTTGCGCCAAGTTGTAAAAAAAATGCAAAGAAAAATGCAAGAATTTGTTGACTTGCCGGTTGGGGCGCCGCTACCGTCTAGATCTCGCCGGGCTTCCGACTGAGGTACGCGGCGGTATCGAGGACCCCGCCATGCGACGGCCCCAACGACGCCCATATCTCTCGTCTGTCCAGCGCGGTCAAGCGATGACCGAGTACATAATCCTCGTCGTCGCCCTTTTCATCGGGATGATTCCCATCATCGGCGCCCTTCAGGATGCCTTTGAGCGCTACTACGCCTTCCTTGCCACTTGGATTTCCCTCCCCTTCCCCTAGGGGACGAACTCACGGTCTTACTTTTGAGGCCCCCCAGACTCTGGAGAAACACCCCATGATTGAGCAAAACCTCGCCCTCATCCACGACTCTGCCCGCTCGGCCTTGGCTCGTCTCCACACGGACGAGCGTGGCCAGGGCATGACCGAATACGTCATCATCCTCGTTGCCATCGCCGTGGTCTGCATCGCCATTGCTGTTCAGTTCGGCGGCAAGATCAAGACCCTGTTCGAGACTGCTGACAGCGAAATCGACACCGTCGACCAGAACATGTAGGTCGAAGGATCTAGGGAGAGACGGAGATGTTGCATCCAGATGCAGCCGGCCTCTGGGGCTGGATTGGCCTAGGGACCGCCGGGACGGTCATGACAGCGGCTGTCGTCTCCGATCTCCGCCGCGGCCTTATCCCCAACAGCCTCACCTATCCCGCCGCCGTCGCC
>CAZQTQ010000241.1:5277-6853 GCA_964596025.1 uncultured Rickettsiales bacterium | reverse complement strand
GGAAGAGCCACCGCCAACGGTTCAAGAGGCCCGACTCGGGGGCGACCGAGTGGCCGTGGTAGCGGAGCAAAAGGGCCCGAAGGTTCTCCTCAACCGCCGCCGGAGCCGAGTCCAGGGTGTCGGTAGGCTCGACGGAGATCAGCAGGTACCGGTCCGCCGCAGCTGCCTCTCGCTCTTGTTCCGCCAACCGCCCACAGACATCCCGTGCTGCGTCGCCAAGGAACTTCTGGAAGAGGAGGGACACTTCGAGATCCTCTTGGGTCTGCTGGAGGTAGTCGGGTCGCCCCAGCGTTGCCGACAGATCCTCGAAGAGATCAACCTCGGTGTTGCCCCGCTCCTCGCTCCAGAAGACCCCACCAGTCACCTGCCGGACGCTGGCATTGAGCTGATCGATGTCCATCCTGCGACGGGTTCGAATTCCTGCGTTGGCGGCTAGCGGCGGCGGCATCAAGGCGCCGTGGCCCGATGAGAGGAGTTCTACCGGCAGGGAAGCCGGGGGATCCGGCGTACCAATGACCGGGGCTGAGTCTCCGGGAACGTCTGTGGATACCGAGCAGCCCACGAACAGGCTCAACACGAGGCCTGCCGCACCCAACAATCGGAGCAGTGGGCCCCTCATCGAACCCTCCGGTACACCGGGCTCATGACCACTGCTTTGATCAGCTGACGGTAGTTGAACTCCGAACTCACAAAGACCTGGCTGAGTTCGTCTATCCAAGGCTCCTCACTGTCCTTGAGGCCCCTGCCAAGCATCCAGGTGGCCGCCGTCCGGGACGAACAGTCCGGGAGCCGACCGTCGACAACCGCGCTCTGCACGAGATACCTCGGCCCGAGCTCGACGTTGTTCTGGTGCTCGGCGGCCATAAAGGTGTAGGAGTTCAGCATCCCGAGGTAGGGCACCTGCTCCGGACCAAGGGTCGAGGTGCGATAGAAGCGCTCGCACTCATCGCTGCAGGGCGCTGCGCCAACGGCACAGTCGTGGCAATCCTCACGGACGGACGGGTAGGACTCGGCGTCGATGTAGCCAGCGCCCGTGGGCGTCCACCGACCCCAATAGGCCGCACTCGGCTCCAAGATGGCGTGGCAATACTTGCAACCGGGCCGTTCCTGCAGGTCCAGGGTCAGAGCGTCTTGATCGCTTGCTGTAGGCAGCCCGCCGGCCGGAGGCTGGAAGGCCTGGCAGAGGAAGGCATTAAAGAAGCGGTTCGCGCGAGCGCGAGCCGTCTGAAAGCGGAGGAGGTAGAGCGGGCTGGTCAAAATCCCGGAGTGGTGCGCTCCCACCGGAATTCGGACCCAAGTGTCCCGATCGGTGTAGTCCAGGTCGGGAAGGAACTCAGGAGGCACCGGTGCCGGGTCATTCCGCACTCCGGCGTAGACACCCACCTGGTTCCTCCAGTAGTGGACCAGCGGACCATTGACGTAGCCCTCTCGCCCCGTCAACAGCTCCAAGTAACTGCGGTCTTCCTCCACGATGTCCCGCAGGCGGAGTTCAAGGTCTTCGGCAAAGGACTCGAGGATGTCGACGGTCGAGCCATTGCCGCGCTTGCACCAGGCCAGTCCCGGGCCGCAGCCACAG
>CAZQTQ010000241.1:0-5267 GCA_964596025.1 uncultured Rickettsiales bacterium | reverse complement strand
AGCCGGGATCGTTGAAGCCAGCCCGGCTGGAACAAAGGGTCCCGCTCGGGGAATACTCCTGCTCCATTGCATCAAAGGCGCACACCTTGATGGGATTTTCGGGGTCGTAATACGGAGCAACCCAGACAAAGCCCTCGCGATGGGTTCCATCGTCCTGCTCAAAGGCAATGGGCAGGCCGCTTCCACTGGTGTCGAACTCCGCCGGCTCATCAGTGCAAGCGACCAAATCGCCGCGGTAGCCTGCGGCCGGGTTTCGGCGCCAGTAAGAAGCCGCGCCGTTTTGGTTGAGTTGGGCGCTGGCGTTCCAGAGATTGACGTTGGTCACGTTGGGCCAGAGCAGCTCACGGTGCTTCCGGACCACGCGACCCGTAAAGGCCTCCCCCTGCAGCCAAGAGTCGATCAGGTCCTCGGTAACGCCACCTGCGACCTCCATGTCCGCGTAGTCCTCGGCAGACGGCACCACGCCCCGTAGATCGAGGCTCAGGGCGCGAAGGTAGCGGTGATCGCTCTGGCCCGGCTCATCCTCCGGGCAGAGTGTCTCGCCGTTAACGGGATCAGAAGCCACCGGTGGCGAAGCCAACACCAGCGACAGTCCAAAGAGAACCAGGCAAATCCGACGTGTCATGGCCTAGTCCGGAAACCCGCCCGCCCGCCAGCTCCGGATCGCCTGGATCTGGGCAGCGCTCAGCGCGGGGTTGTTCAGAGGCATGCGTCCATCGGCCACGTTGTCGAGAATCGCCACTACTTCTGCTTGCCAGCTCGCGGCGGTGTCGAGTGGGTGCCCCCCACCGGCCGCACTCGTCCCCACGCCGGAGTGGCAGATGGAGCAGTGGGCCTCGTAAATGGGCCGGATGTCTTCGCTCCACGTCGCGGGTACAAACTCGCCAACGACAAAGGCCCGCGAACCCGTCGCTGTTTCTCCCGATACATACTCTACAGTGGCGACCAGTTCATGCACACCGTCTTTAATTAGGAGGGGATCAAGCAAAACGGTCCAGTCCTCCATCTCCTGGTCCAAGCCGTCGAGGCTGACCACTACCGAGGCAACGGCAGACGGATCGGTTGGGAGGACGTCGACGGAGGTGACCAGGGTCAGTTCGGCCCCGTCCGCAATTCCATGGAACTCGACGGGAAAACCGGTCGAGAGCCGTACTAGAGCCTCATCGGTAGCCAAGAGTGCTCGGCCCACCCCATCGACCGCGAGAACCGTTCCGACTGGTGCCTCGATCGCCAAATGGAAGCGGTCGGCCTCGTGGAGCCAAAGATTCTCCGCAGTCTCCCACCAACTCCAGGCCGTCACGCTGTTGCTGTGTACCCCCGTTACGGGAGCTGGGAGCGCACCATCCCACCACCTACCCTCGACATCCCGCCGCTGAATTGCGCCCTCACGCACCATCCAACAGTGATCGTAACCATCGACAGCGAGACCGTCGATTGGCCCCTCGTCTGCAATTGCGAAGCCGTCGACGCTCCCTTCCCGCTCGACCAGAGCCACCAGGGCATCCTCCGAGCCGACCCACAGGGCCTCCTCACCGTCCAGCTGTCCGCCCGTCGCCGCCTGCAAGCGGCCCTCGGGCAGCGCCTTCATCGAGACCTCCAGGAGCTCTCCGTCGCGCCAGAGGTACAGCCCCTCGTCGGGGAGGAGCCAAACCGCAGTTCCACGCCGGCTGCGGGGCACAAGCAGGCGCGCCGGACCCAGTGGTTCCACTGCACCAGCGAGGGGAGACAGCTCCAGCCCTTGGTCCCCCAGAACGTAGAGTCCCGCCTCAGTGGACAGCAGGATCGTCCCCTCCGACCACAGGCCAACACCGGCAAGCTCACCGAGTTCGTCGCTAATCAGTTCAGGCTCCGGGGAGGACCCCAGCGACAATCGGACGAGTTCGCCCCCTCCGTTGAGGAGGAGCTGCGAGGGGGACAGGACCGCGACCTGAGTCGGCGCCCAGTCACTGAGGACCTCGACAGTAAGCTCCACCGACTCGCCCACTTCGGGACCGGGGGGGGCTACCACAGGCTCTGGTAGGGGCTCCTCGGCGGGCTCTTGGCAGGCCGACCCAGCAAGCAAGACAACCAGTCCAATCCACAAAAGGCGCTTCATAGCCCCCTAGCCTACGTCGCCCACCCGCGCCCCACCAGCGTGTTGCCTATCCGGAAGCCGGGGGGAACGGCGGTCCACCCGCACCCCACCAGCGTGTAGCCATCCGGAAGCCGGGGGAAACGGCGCCCTGTCATTCCCAGGACCGAACCCTATAATGCGAGAGGTCAGAGTCCCTTGGAGCCGGCATGTACCGATGCAACCTCCCCTTTCCTCCTCGTGTTGCCGTCGCTTTCCTGATCGGCATCCTCGCCGCAGCCTGCGACGAGCCCGCTCCTGAGCCGCCAGGAGACGATGACACCGCAACCGAAGACGACGACGACGCCGGCGGCGACGACGACGACAGCGGAGACGATGACGACAGCGCCGGCAGCGGCCCTTGCGACCCGGCACTGGGCCTCAGCCCCGCCTCCGGTTACGCCAACCCCTACGAGCTCCTCACCCTTAATGCCAGCGGGGGAACAGGCGACTACCACTTCGAACTTACCGACGCTTCCTCAGGGGCGATCCTCAACGAAATGACCGGCGCCTACCTCGCTGGGCCAGATGTGGACGTGACCGATCGCATCATCCTGAGCGACGCCGGTTGCACGGGGTCCGCGCAGTCGGAGATCCAGGTAGTGGCAGAGATGCTGGTCCTGCCAACTGCTGTCGAACTGCTCCCCGGCACGGCCTTCACGTTCGAGACCTCGCTTGGCTCCGGCCAGGTTGCCTGCGCGCTTGCCGGGCAAGAGCCGACCGGCACTCTGACAGACTGCAGTTACACCGCTGGCACCGCAGAAGGCCAAGATTGGATCACTGTCACCGACTCGGCAACCGGACAGCAAGTAGACGCCTGGATCACGATCAGCACGACGGCCGCGATCACCCCCGACCCAAACCACATCGTCATTCCCCTGGGGAGCAGCTATGCGCTGCAGATCAGCGGAGGGAGCGGTGTCTTCGACCTAACGACCGAGTCAGGGACCTCGGCCATTGCGACTGACACAAACTTGGAAGGCGCAGAGGCTGGGCAGACCGATTTCGCGGTAACCGACCGCTTCGCAGGCCTTACTGCATCGATCCAGGTACAGGTCGTGGCCCCATTCCAGGTCGATTCTGAACGCATCGGCGACCAAACGGTCAGCGGGCGCTTTCTCCCCGCGGGCGATATTGACGGCGACGGCTACGACGACCTCCTCTTCGGTCTGTTGGAAGCCGATGTGGGGGCAGCCAATGGCGGTGCTATCTTCGGCTGGTCGGGCAACGGGAGCGGCTTTGACCTCTCCCCAGCCCGCACCTGGACGGGCACGAGCTGGGATGAATACCTTGGGCGGGGCTTGGCCCTTGGGGACTGGGATGGCGACGGGCTCACGGACCTGGCGATCGGCTCCCCGCAGAACGACGATCTATCGGACAATGCCGGCCAGATTTCCATCTACCCCGGCGAGGTGGCGGCCTTCTTCGCCGAGGAGCCAAGCCTGGAGATGTCTGGCAACAACGGTGGAGACCGGCTGGGCCAATCTCTGACGAACTGCGACTTCAATGGGGACGGCTACGACGACCTGGCCGCTGGAGCGATTCGCGACGAGGACCGTTCAGTCGAGGAGCAGCAGTCCGACCAAGGGGCCCTCCACATCTTCTTTGGAGGTCCGACGGGTCTGGAACAGACCGCGGATCAGATCCTGTGGGGCGTCACTCCAAGTCAGGACGGCTTTGTACCCACAAGAAACCTCTACATGGGTTTCACGGTGGAGTCGGGCGATGTCAACGGCGACGGATACTGTGACCTTCTGGGGGCTGCGATCGAGTACGACGGGGTCACCAACGACGCCGGCGCCGTCCTCTTGTACCTCGGAGATGCCACCGGCCTCCAAGCCGAGCCCTCAATGGCCTGGATCGGGCAAGAAGGCACTTCGACTGGCGGCGACCTCGGCCGAGATATGGCGGTCGGGGACGTCAACGGCGACAGCTACGAGGACATCCTCTTTGGCAACCGAAACTACGACCGGGACGACATCAGCAGCAACAACCACGGGGCGGTACGACTCTTCCTAGGATCGGCTGACCTAGGTGTGGCCACGGTTACCGACTGGACGCTCCCCAGCGCAGCCGACTGGTCCTACCTCGGGAACAGCAGCTACGACTACATGGGCCAAGGCGTCGACATCTCGGACATGAATGGCGATGGCATCGGCGACATCCTCGTGGGCGCGCCGGGGGACGAGGGAGAAGGCGGCTCCGGAAACGCGGGCGTTCTGCGCCTCTTCTCGGGGGTCACCAACAGCGTCCCGGCGGACGAGCCGGACTTCGAGTGGGTGGGGTTGGCGGGGTCCGATTTCCTCGGCGCCGCCGTAGCGGGCCTAGGCGATGTCGACGGCGACGGCGCAAGCGACCTGGCCGTCTGGGCCAGCCGTCAGGACAGCCAGGGCGCTGACGTGGGTACGCCCTACTTCATGCCTGGCGACACGGGCCAGAGCTGGCAGAGCTTGACCTTCCCCGGCTACCCCGCGGGATTCTATTTCGGCTACGACGTGCAATTCATCGGCGACCTCGATGGGGACGGCCTCCCCGAAGTAGGCGTCGGGGCACCCTACTACCGAAACGCAGATACCAATGCGAAGCAGGGCATGGTCGCAGGATACGCCGCAACAACAGCGGGGTCCTGGAGTGCCACTCCACGGATCTACACCGATTACCCTCGGCACGGTGGCTGGGACTACGCTGGCGAATCGGTCACAGGCATCGGTGACTTCGACGGAGACGGAAGCAACGATTTTGCGCTACTCGCCCGCGGGGAGGACCGTCCCAACTCCTTTGACGCAGAAGACTTCGAAAATCCGAACGAGTGCGCCGGAAACGCGAGCAACACCGGCGCAATCTTCATCTTTCTTGGCCTCGATGGCGATCTTCTGCCCGGAGGGGATGACCCAAGCTTCGCCTTCTACGGTCCAAGCGCCAGCCAGACTCCCCGAATCATCCGCGGTGACCTCGACTTCAACGGGGACGGCCTAAACGACCTGGTTTGGGGCTCCTACGTAGGGGACGGAGACGGTGGTTCGAACGCTGGTCGCGTGGCCGTCGTCTTTGGTCGAGCCTCGACCTCAGAGAAGATCGAGATCATCTGTGGTGCCGACTGGGAGTACAACGGCCTGGCGGAGAACGACTACCTCGGACGCTCGGTCACCGGCATGGG
>CAZQTQ010000240.1:0-6880 GCA_964596025.1 uncultured Rickettsiales bacterium | reverse complement strand
GCCCTCAAAGAGCTTCATGGCCTGCTGGACCTTGCCGTATGTGCCCTGAGACACACCTTCCACCCATGCGGCAGGGTCGTAGGCGATCTTCGCCATCTCGACGAAGCCGGCGACGTAGGGGATCTTGGTAGCAGCGAGCTGCATGGCCTGGCCGATGACCACGGCCTTGGCCCCGTCGACTATGCCCTCGGTGAAGCCGTCGTACAGGGCGTCGCCCATTGCGCCCCACTTGTCGACTTCCAGGCCGTCCTCGAGCTTCATTCCCGGGGTGTTGAAGAACTTGTTCCAGGCGAGCTCAGAGTTCCATTCGGACAGCGAGCCCCCCTGCAGTTGCGCGAGGCTCATTTTGCTTGGGGCTTTGCCGGCCGCTTTGGCTACGGGTTCGATGGCCGTGTCGAATGCTGCATCTTCTTTGGCCGGCGCTTCGGCCTCTTTTGCCTCCTTTGTCTCTTCCTTTACCTCTTCCTTGCCCTCTTCCTTTACCGGTTCTGCGGGGGGCTTGGACGCTCCCTCTGTCTTGGCCTTGTTAATCTCCGCGTCGATCTCTGCCTGGCTGTAGTCCTCCGGCTTCTTCTCTTTGTCGCCCTTGCTGTCGCGGGGGATAGCCGGGCCTGCCGCGGAGCTGGCCGGGGCGGTTGGGCCAGAGTGGGTCGGTCCGTCTTGCGAACCGTCCTTTGCGCCGGTCTCGCGGGCTCTTGCTCCCCCGTCGCGCGGCAACACCTCTGTCTTTCCTTCTGCAAAGGCCTTGCCTGCGGCCTCCGCTTCGACCTCGACTGAGTCACCCGCCGTTGTGACCGGAACGTCGCCTTCAAGATCGCTGGCCTCGGCACTGCGACCCTCCATGTGCTGGACGGCGTGGGTGACCTCGTGGGCGATGAGCTCGTCGCCGGCCCGGGTGCCGGGGCGGTACTGGCCTTCGCCAAAGACGATGTCGGTGCCCACGGTAAAGGCGCGGGCACGGATCGCGTCGGCAGCGGACGCCGCGGCGGACCCCTCGTAGATGCGGACGGCAGAGAGCTCGGCGCCGAGGCTCTCTTCGAGGCGAAGACGGAGGGCCTTGGGCAGAGGCTGGCCGGCACCGCGCAAGGCATCGTCGACCAGCTGGCCGGGGCTCCTGCGCTCGACCGCGTCCTCGACGATCGGCTGCGGAGCCTCCTCTTCGTCCAGGCTGTCGCGCTGGGCCTTCTGGAACTCGCTGCGGCCCACTTCGATGACGCGGTCGGCCATGAAGTCGGCTTCGACCTCGACGGAGTCGGTGGGCTCGGAGACTGAGTCGCTCTTGTGGAGCTGCTCGCCAAAGCGAGTGACGGTGCTGACCTGGCGGGGAAGCGGGCCGTGGGCTGTGCTCTCGTCCTTGCCTTCGCCGTCCTCGGTCTTGGTCGGAGCGAGGCCCGCCTGGATGACGTGGGTCAGCTCGTGAGCGAGGAGCCGGTCGCCTTCTTTGGTGCCCGGGCGGTAGTTGCTGCCGCCAAAGGCGACGTCGGAGCCCAGGGCGAAGGCGTGGGCAAACAGGGCTCGGGACAGGGCGTCTGCCTTGGGACCGGTGTGGAGCCGGACCTTGGAGAAATCGACGCCGAAGCGCCACTCCATGTAGGCCTTGGTCTCTGGATCCAGTGGCTTGCCGCCGGCGAGAGCCTGCTGCACCTGCTTGAGATCGACGTCGGGTGCGCCGCCCTTGAGATCGTAGGTGACGTCCACGCCGGCTTCGCCGTCGCGTACGGTCACGGAGTCGGGCAGGGTCTCCTCTTCGGCGGCCGCTGCCTCCTCGACTTCGGTCTCCGACGGGGCCTCGGGGCCCGCAGCTTCTCCGTCTTCGATGCCGGCTGCGTCCGCGCCGGCTGTGCCCGCGCTCTCAGCTTCGGTTCCAGCTTCGGCCTCCGGCCCCGGCAGTACTCCTGCTCCAGCTGCCTCTGCGGCATCGTCTATGGCCGCATCCCGTGCGAGGAAGGCCTCCATCAGTGCCTGGCCCTTGGCTTCCTCCTCGCGTGCGGCTCCCTCGCCCTCCAAGATCGAGCGCACGGCCTGGTTCCCGATGCCCCCGTGGAGCTTCATCAGGTCCATGTCCGCCGACTCCAGCGCGCGAGTCGCGGATCGCCCGTAGGCCTCGAGCTGGCGGAGGATGTTGGTTGGTGGAGCCGATGCGCGGGGGTGGAAGTCTGCGCCCTGCGCTGCCTCCCAGGAGGCAAACTCAGCGAACCGACGCACGCGTTTGCGGCGCAGCTCTTCTTCTTGGGCTCGGGTTAGCTTCCGGTTCACTCTTCGCTCGGGGGCACGGGTTTGGGTGCAAGCCGACGAACTCGCATCATAGGTCGTCGCGCGCGTGAGCGCGAGGGGAAACCGGGTGGGTCAGCCCGGAGCGGCCTCAGGGCACCCAAACCCAGGGTGCCCCGTTCGTTGGTCGCGTGCTCCAGTTCATGAGTCCTCAGGCCGTCTCTTCGGGGACGCGAACCACGAGGTTGCCCAGCACCTGCGTCTGGCAGGCCAGGCGGTCGCTGGGGTTCTCCAGTACGAGCTCGAGCGTCAGTTCCTCGTTCTCGTCCATCTCCGAGACCTCGCCGGAGACAATCTCGATCCGACAGGAACCGCAGCTGCACATGCCGCCGCAGTAGTGCGTCAGGTCGGTACCTGCGTCCATGGCAGCGTCGAGGAGGTTGGTTCCGGAAGCTACCGAAACGCTGAGGTCGAGGTTCTCGAATCGGACCTCGTGGGTGGCTCCGTCGGGTGCCTTGGCCTTCGGCTTGGCAAGCCCGGCATCGGTATCGCTGGCCTTTCGGCCCTTGTAGACCTGATTCCACTCATCCGGGGTGCTGTCGGTTACCGGCGTGGCTTGGGGAGTCTCTGGACGGCTGGATCGGCCACGGCCTCGCTTCTCCGCCGCATCCAGCAGTTTGCCGACGAGCTTGCCGATCAGGGGCAAGGGCTGGGCTCCTAGCCCACGATGGGCAGCGTGCGCCGCCCGCCGGCATCCGCCGCCGGCGGGGGCGGGGGCATCGGGGGAAGTTGGGTGCTGAGGACGGAGATGCGTCCGGCCACCGTCCGAGCCAGGTCGACAAAGCTGCGGCCGGCCGAGCTGTCCGGCTCGGCCAGTACGACGGGCATGCCCCGGTCGCCGCCCTCGCGGATGGAGAACTCGATCGGAAGCTCTTGCAGGAACGGAATGTCCATCTGTTCGGCCGCCTTCCTGGCGCCACCGTGGGCGAAGATGGAGTGCCGCTTGTCGCATGAGTCGCAGATGAAATAGCTCATGTTCTCGACCAGGCCGAGTACGGGGATCTTGACCGAGTCGAACATGGCCTTGGCCCGCACAACGTCGGCCAAGGCGACGTTCTGCGGTGTGGATACAATTACAGCGCCGCTGACCTTGAGCTTCTGAGCGAAGGTTAGCTGTACGTCGCCTGTACCTGGCGGCAGGTCGACTACCAGGTAGTCGAGCTCCCCCCAGGAAACGTCCTTTAGAAACTGCATGATGGCCGAATGCAGCATCGGGCCCCGCCAGATCATGGCCTTGCTCGGTGGCAAGAAGAACCCCATCGACATCACCTTGATGCCGTGAAGCTCATGCGGGTCGATGGTCTTGCCGTCGCTGGACGTCACCTCTTCGTGGAGGTCGAGCATCGTGGGGATGGACGGACCGTAGATGTCGGCGTCGAGCAGCCCGACCTTGCTGCCGGTGCGCACCAGGGCGCAGGCGAGGTTGACCGCGACCGTACTCTTGCCCACGCCGCCCTTGCCGGACGCCACGAGTACGATGTTCTTGACCGCGTCGAGCGAAGGCATGGGCTCCGGACCGGGGGCGCGACCGCTGCGGACTTGAGCTGTCCACTCGATCTCGACCTTGGTGTCGGGAAGGACCTTCTGGACGGCTTCGGTGACGTCGCCGCCGATCTTGTCCTTGAGCGGGCAAGCCGGAGTCGTCAGCTCAACGCCGATGCGGGCGACAGGCCCGTCGATCTCCGCCTTCTTGATCATGCCCAGGGTCACGAGATCCTTGTGGAGCTCGGGGTCCTGGACGGTGGCCAATGCGGCCATCAGCTGCTCGTTCATTCGTACTCCAAAGGCTGCTTCCGCTACCTGCCGCCACCTTGGCTGCCGGGCCCTCCAACGTCAAGCCAATCGGGCTGCACCGGTCTGCCCGCTAAGCGAGCAAGCCCCCGTCGATATCGATGCAGCGCCCGGTGAAGTAGCCGCACTCGATGATGAATCGGACGCCGGCGAAGATCTCGTCTGGCAGTCCCGGTCGTCGCATGGCCACACTCTGCAGCATCTTCTCCAGGACCTCGGGTCGCATGCCGTCCAGGATGGGCGTCTGCACGAAGCCCGGCGCAATCGCGCCGACCCGAATGCCGTGCCGCGCCAACTCGCGACCCCAGAGGCGGGTGTCGGCCACCAGCCCGGCCTTCGCTGCCGAGTAGTTGCTCTGGCCCGGGTTGCCGTAGCGCGAGGTCGAGGAGATGTTCACTACCACCGCGTCCTTTTCTCCGTTGTCGATGCAGTGGGTGGCGAACTCGCGGGTGCAGAGAAAGGGGCCGGTCAGGTCCACTCCGATGACCTGGTTCCACTGGTCCAGGCTCATCGATCGAATGACCTTGCCCGTCGTCCGGTCGACCTTGACCAGGAGGGCGTCCCGGAAGATACCGGCGTTGTTGATGACGACGTTGAGTCCGCCCATGTTGGCTGCGGCCTCGGCGATCAGGTTCTTGACCTCGTCCTCTTGGCTCACGTTGCACGACACCGCATGGACGGTGCCCGGCAGCTCGCGGGCCTCGGCGATGGTCTCTTCCATGCCTTCGGGATTCAGGTCCCCGATGGTGACTTGGGCTCCCGCTTGGGCGAGATGAAGGGCGAAGGCGCGGCCCATGCCGCTGGCACCACCTGTGACGATGGCGCGGACAGTTGCAAGTTTCATGGTGGGTCTCTCCTCAGTGTGGGGCGCTCCCCCCAAGGTCGAGGCGTCCGATGTATACCAGGGTTCTGTGAGTGGTCCAGGATCTCATGTGGTTTCCGCTGCCACGCCCGCCCTCTTGGCTGCCTGTACCGGTGCGTCTGCGGTTCTTGCCGTCGTCGCCCGAACGCAGGGCGACGCGGGAGCACCGGCTTGGAGGGCGGCCTGGTGCATCACGGGTGTGGTGGCCGGTATGGCCTTCCTCCGAGGGCGTCTGCCAAGCCTCTGGGGACGGAACGACGGCTTCTCGAAGGCAGCTCTGTGGTGGCTGTTCGCGGGGGTAAGCGGGGCAGCACTGGTCGGCCGGCACGCTCTGGACGCCCTGTTGCGGACTGCGGTCGAGGTCGGCTTCTCCGCCCCGCTACTCGGCCGCTGGGATCTGGGCGACCTCAGCCTCTTGGCTTTGACACTCCTGGTCGCTGCCCCCGTGGCCCTGGGAGGTCTCCTTCGCCGCCCTCGCCCCGAGCTCCTAACCCCTGCTCTCTTGGGCTTGGTGCCTTTGGTTGTCGTGATCGCTGCTGCCCAGTTGAGGCCGGTTCGGGATGGTCTGGACTTTGCCGTCGCGGGCGCCTTTCCTCTCGTCGGTACTATGCTCGCTCTCGCTTGGGCCCCGGCTCTCGCTGGGCCTGCAGCCCTTCCGCTGCAGGCTAATCGCCGCATCACTCACCACCTCCTGCCGCCCCTGGTTGCTGTCGCGACGCTCGTGGCTCTGCCGCTGTGGTTGGAGCGAAGCCAGGGAGGTTCGGGCCTCTTTGGCCCCGACGGCGTGGTACTCGATCTCCCCGCAGCCGGCCACTTCGGCCTCTTTGGCGACCGGGTTGGCGCCGGCTTGGAGTGCCTCGCCTCTCTGATGGCAATGGTCATCATTCTGCTCCTGTGCTGTCGGATCGCCGCCCGTCGCATGCCTTCGCTGCGAAGCTGGGTCATTCCCGTCTTTGGTGGCTTCGCTGTGGCCCTCTCGGCGGGCCTGAGCCACGCGGACTTGCTAGTTCTTGCCGGCGTCTTTGGCTGGGGCGCGGTGTTGCTCGGGGCCGAACCGGCCCTGCCGGAGGGGAAAACATGAGCCACGACGATCGCGTTCTGGCAATGGCGGTGCTGCGTGAAGAGCGGGACCTCATTTGGGTCGTGATCGACAACGTCCGGCTGGAGGGACGGGATCGGATCTTCGACGTCCACTTCTTGGCCCGGGATGAGCCGACTGAACCCCCGCAGACCTTTCTCTCGGGCTATGGCTACCGCGAGCCAATCGAGGCCATCGCTTCGTGGCTGAACAACCTCGCTGGTGCCGTTTTGGGTGAACACCGCGCCTTGCGACACGACCCCGTCTCCGACGGCCTGTCGATGGAGCTGAAGGCGCAGGGAGAGGGCGGAGATCTTCGCTTCGAGGTTGTCTTGTGGCTCGATCTCACGCGGGTCGGGCCGGCAATGAAGGCGCGGGCCAACCGGGGAAGGCACCAGAGTGGGCTGCGCTTCTTCGTTACCCGCCAGGACTTGGATGGGTTCCGGGAGATGCTCGTGAATCTGGTCTATCCCGATGAGGAGCCCCCACTGGCATGAGAGGTGGCCTTGGAGTTGGTCTCGGGCTGCTGGGTTTCGGGCTCTGTGTATGGGGCGCAGTTCAGTGGTTGGACGGGGGTTCCGGCTCGCCGCCCGGCCGCCAACCCATGGGTGTCGCGGCGGTCGGTGCCGCGGCTCCTGATTCACCCTGCCTCGCGAGTCTCGCTGCGCCGGACCATCCTGAAGGGCTCCCCGATCGCGCCGGTTGGCGGTTGCTCGACGCTACCGATTGCCAGGGTGCGACTTGGCTGGCTCGGGTCGCTGAGCCGGCCCAGAGCTTGGAGGACTTCCGAAGAACGCAGCTGGTCGGCTCTGTCGGCGGAGAGGATCCCGCGCTGGAGCTCCTGTGGACCCCATCGAGGGAGGGAAGTCCGAACCTCG
>CAZQTQ010000239.1:0-6881 GCA_964596025.1 uncultured Rickettsiales bacterium | reverse complement strand
CAACGCAGTAGATGAAGACTCGGAGTGCGGAAGCGGAAGCGGCAACTCCACCGCCTTGGACATCCCCTACGGCTGCATCCTGAGCTGCCGACTGGACGCCCCGACCCGGGCACCCGGTGACCCCTGGGCTCTGGTCCTCCTGATTGCCGGCGGCCTGGGTCTGCGAAGACATCGCTGGGGGGGAATGCGGTGAAGCTACCCTTCCAACTCGATCGCTACACGCTGGTCGACCGCATCGGAGTCGGGGCCTTCGGCCAGGTCTTCCGCTCCGAGGTCCGCGGCGACATGGGTTTCGTCTCAGATTTCGCGGTCAAGGTCCTGGACTCCAACGTGGTCGCCGACAACCCCAATGTCGCGCGACAAATGGGTGATGAGGCGCGCATCCTCAGCGCCTTGGACCACCCCAACATCGTCAAGGTCATCGACTTCAAGCACGTCGAGCACGGCGTCTTGGGGGACGTCTTTTTCATGGTGATGGAGTTCGTCCGCGGCTACGACCTGGCCACCCTCCTGGACTGGACGCGCTCCCAGAAAGCCTACTGCCCAGCCACGGCAGTCCTGCACCTGGGACTGATGGTGGCCGATGCCCTGGCTCACGCCCACAAGCAACGGGGCCGCGACGGCACCTCGCTCAACCTGGTGCACCGCGACCTCAAACCCCAGAACCTCATGGTGAACTTCCGAGGCCAGGTCAAGGTCCTGGACTTCGGAATCGCTAAGGCGACGGCCGACAAACGGCTCGCTGCCCGCACCCAAGAGGGACAGACCAAGGGGACCGTCTTCTACATGAGTCCGGAGCAGTTGAGCGGCGACGATCTGGACGGCCGATCCGACCTCTACTCGCTGGGCACGATCCTCTTCGAGTTGCTGCTCGGGACGCGCCTCCTGGACTTGGAGATCAACACGCCGGCTGATCTCGCTCGCGCCATGCACATCTCCTACGACATGGACGTCGAAGAGCGGCTGGTCGTCCTCAAGAAGCACCTCGCAGACGGGCATTGCGGCCCGCTACCCCACGAGGCGGTGGAGGGGTGGGTTGCCCTGCTGCGCGCCTCACTCCAAAAGGACCGTCGTTACCGACCCGACAGCTCTAGCGTCTTCAGTCAGCAGCTCGAGTGGCTACGCAGCCGTCATCCGCCGGCCGAGAACCGAGACTATTGGAGCCAACAGGTCGAGTCCTGCGCCGAAAGCCAGAGTGAGACGGTAGTTGCAAGCGGACCCTCGACGGACGGCGAGGTCGAAGACGTTCCGAGCGCCCCTTCTGGCGACCTGCAGCTGGGCGCCGAGGAGTTCTTCGGCGTGGACTCGGTCTCCGTAGCCGACGACGAGGTGACCGCGCCGGTAGCCACCTCGCCCCCCGAGGTGCCGGTAACCCGCGCCATGTCCTCGGTGGCCGGCAACGTTCGCTCCTTCGGCTCGGGTTCGGTGCGTCGGCTGGGCCTTCCCCCCCAGCCCGACTTGGAAGACGAGAGTACCGAAGCCCAACGACCAGGCTTGCCCTCCGGGTCCTTTGCCTCCCAGACCTTGACGACGCCGAGTCACCCCGGCCGCCGGCCCCGACGGAGCCGGGACCCAAGCAACTCAGAGGTGAAGGTCGTGCCCCGTCGGGGAGCAGCCGGCTCGACAGAGTTGGACCACCTCGGCCGGGAGTTGGGCGAGGAAGAGGCCGCGACCACCGGATGGGACGAACAGGTTGCACCCACCGACACCGGCCCGGCCTTGAGACGGAGGCGCAGGTCCAGCCGCGAGAAGCGCCGCAAGGCCGGGCCCGATCGCCGCGTCCTTGCGGTGGTGGTGGCGGCCATCATCACCGGCTTCGCCATGCTCATGCTGTCGACCCTGCGAGAGCCTGAGGCACCGACTCCCCCTCCGGAGACTGCTCCCGTCACCGCAGCCAGCCCAGTGACCCCGGAAGCAGGGGCCAAGGAGCCGTCTGAAGCGCATCCGCCGGAGGACCGGTGGGCTGCCGGTATGGACGCCCGCTTCGGCGATCCTCCCGCGGGATCACTCGACCCCGAGGACGCAGAGGCGGCGCAGACAGAGGACCCGGGCCCAGCCACGACCGAAGTCGATGGAACCCAGCCCCCCCCCAGGGGCACCATGGCCTCGACCTCCTCTCCCCCGGTCGTGGTGTCCAAGTCCTCCCCCCCGAGCCACCTGCCTCCAGGCGGCACCGGTCCTGGCGCTCGAAGCAGCAGCTCCAAGCCGGGGCCAACAACCCCCACCGCCGAACCACGAGGCTCCCCAGGAACCGAGGCGAAGGAGGCCCCCACAGCAAGCGCCACAATCGGAATCGGCACCCTCCACCTCGCCGCCCGACCCCGCAGCCGGGTCGAGCTAAACGGAGAGTCGGTCGGAACCTCGGACGACACCCGAAAAGGCATCAAGCTGCCGGCCGGCACCTACAAGGCGGTCCTCCACTGCGACGATCCGGCCGAGTGTGCGGCTTTTGGGATCAAGTCGGCTAAGAAGAGACTTGTCGTCCGAGCGGGCGAGAAGACTCAGTACCTCGTAAACTTCTACGAATTGAACGAGCGCTACGATCCGTGATCCCCTCCCTCCGAGCACCCATCTGTCGCAGACTGATGGGGCTCGGGGCTTTGCTGGTTCTGTTGTGCCTTGCGGCCCCGGCCCAAGCAGACATCGTCCTTCATGATGGCGGGGTCCGGAAGGATGCGGACGCCGCACGCCGGGTGCAGAACCGCAGCGGTTCGCCGCCTAAGCTGGTCTTGTCCAGCGACATCCTGGCTGGGCCCAGCCGGCTCCTGACCGCCAACACCTCCTTGGAGCGCTGCGAAGGGGAGCCGATCCCCCTCGACGTCACGGACAAGTTGAGCCAGGTGGAAGAGCGACTCTTGTCCTTCGACCTCCGCGGGGCCGCTCGGATCTTGGGGGTTCTGGACACCCTCCTGCCTTGCAGTGCATCCATCGTCACCGACGACATCCTCTCCCGTACGGCGTTCCTCAAGGGCTCGACCCTTTTGGATATGGAGAGCGAGGAGGCGCACGTCCCGATGAAGGAGGCCTTGAGCTTCAACATCGACTACGCCGGCGAGAAAGGCTTCCCGCGTACCCACCTGGAGCTGCTGGAGACGGCCCGCCGGGAGGTCAAGGCGACGCCGCGAGGCCGCCTCTTTGTTTGGTTGGGCCCGGGCATGCGCGAGGTCGCGATCGACGGCACCCTCTACGGCGACGTGTCCAGCCTAGGAGTACCGCTCTACCCCGGTCTCCACTTGATGCAAGTACAGACCGAGCAGGGCCTGCGGGGGGCCTGGATTCGGACCTACGGCACCCACAGCACCATCATCTTCCCCGGTTCGGGACGCGGCATCTGGGCGGATCTGGGCGAGAGCCCGGGCGGCGAGCGTGCGATGAGCCTCATGCTGATCGACGAATTCCGAGGGCGCCAAGGAGACATCCACGTCATCCACTACCGGGGCCGTCAAGTACTCGGCGCAACCTGGCCCGGCGACGGCGGCGCACGGGTTCCCTGGCGCAAGCCCAAGGGAAGCAAGACCCCGAACAAGGGACCTAGAGACGGCGGAGTAGCCGAGGCAAACAAGGGCTCGCCGTCCAAGGGTTCGGGCGGTACCAGCCAGTCGGAGGCCGGGACGAAAGACGCTGGGCAGGCAGGGGCCGGCGCGCTGGGGGACGAGGACCCGCGGAAGGATGTCGAGGACACCGAGGCTACGGGCGAGCCCGACCGGCTTGCTGGGCAGGAGATGGAGGACGAGGACGAGGACGACTCAGACCTCCTCGCGACCGAGTTCGACATAGAAGCAGAGGGCACAGGAGACCCCGCCGATGGCCGAAGAAAGCAAACCGAAGCGGAGGTCTCCACCTGGGGGTTGAAGTTTGAGGGAAGGATGCGGCGCTTCCGCCTCGCGATCGGCGGCGGGTTCCACTACGCCCAACCTTTCCCCTACGGGCTCTTGGCCGTCGATTTCAGCATCCGAGTGGGCGGTCCGATGATCGTGAGCGCCTTCGTTCGCCCCTCCTTTGGCGGGGTCTACTCCTTCCCGGTACCAGACGGAGTGGCCCCGGTGATGGGCCCGGTCGTCTTGTTCCCCTTTGGGGCTGGCGCTGGCATCCAGAAACCCGGAGCCTTCGCCCCGTACGTCTCCCTCATCTTCCAGTTTGCCTACAACCGCGACGGACTGTCCCAACCGGAGTACCTGCCTGGGATCGCGCTGCAGGGCGGCATGGACTACTCGCCCAAGGACGGGCCTTTCCTCATCCGCCTCCAGGGCGAGGCCGGCATCCTGGGAACCGAACTGAGCGTCCGGGTCTGGGGTGGGGCCGGCGTCCGCTTCTAGGCCGGGACGCTGCGGGTTCGGCGCCTCAGCCCGGTCCACGCCAAGAACAGCACCACGCCAAAACCTGCCCATGAACCACGCCGCAATTGGGGCGCTTGGCTGCACTGACAGCCCTCGTTCGCTGCCAGGCTGAGGTCGAGGGGAACTCCGACTTCGGGCAGGACTGAAAATCGATTGCTGGGCCCCCAGGCTCCCGACAAGCCGCCGGCGTCGACCCCCTGGGCCCGCGCCTCGTAGCCCCCGGAGGCCAAGGCGAAGCCAGCCGCAACTTCGCCTTCGCTGCTTCCCTCGTCGATGAATAGATCCTCGCCGCTCCAGAGCACTTCGTCGCCGGAGCGGACCTCCAGGCGGTAGAGGACGACGTCCCCTTCGGGGTCGACCGAGGGGGCCCAGCGCAGAACCAGTTCGTCGCCCGCGGCCAAGACCTCGCCATCCCCAGGCGCGACGACGACGGGCGGGCTTGGCGCCTCTTCGGTGGCGTTGAGGCGGAAGAAGGTCTCGGACCACGGCGAGGCGGCACCCCCGTCGTCGAGGCTGCGGGCCCGCAGGTAGTGGACCTGGTTCTCTTCGAGATCAGTGACGACACCAAGACACTGCTCCTCGCCGGTCTCTGCCGGATCGAGGACGAGATCCTGGCGGTCGGCGGACCCAAAGTCTTCACGTTGGTCGATGTGAATCTGCAGACTCAGTTCGTCCCCTTCGTCGTCGTCCCCCAGGAGGACGCAGAGATCGGGCGCGCTCTCCGCGAGCTCAAGACCCTCTTCAGCTGGTTGGGTCCAGGTGGGCGCTGGCGGCGGATCGTTTGTGGCATCGACGACAAAGACGATGGCCTCGGCGAGGGGAGAAGAGGCGCCCCGAACGTCCTCGGCCCAGGCGGTCCAGGAATAGCTGTGCCCCTCTACCAGCGCTTCGTCCGGCGCCGCCTCCCAGCTCTCCTCCCCCGGAAGAGGGATGCCGTCGCGAACGATGCTCGGTCCCCCGGAGTCGAGATCGCTGTAGGAGAAGAACAACGCGACGTCCTCGCCCTCGGGCTCCTGGACCGAGGAGGCGACAAAGCGTGGAGAGCGGGTCGCTACCGAGGTGCCAGTGGGCTGAACCAGGGTCGGAACGCTGGGGGCATCGTTGGCGACGTCAACAAAGAAGGACTGGGTTTCAGTCCACGGTCCAAAGGCCGACGCATCTTCGGCGCGGGCCCTCCAATGGGCGGTGCTGTTCTCGGTCAGGGGAGTCTGCACCGCGTAGCTGAGGGGATCGCCGCTGGCCTGGCCGGACTCCAAGAGCTGCGTCAAACCCGCGTCCCCGTAGAGCTCCGTGTGAGTCGTGAGGACCTCTCCGTCGGGATCGCTCGCTGGGGCTAGGACGAGGGCCGGGGTGGCGGTCGCGACGCTGGAACCGGTGAGCGGGCTGAGGGGGACGGGAGCAGTAGGCGCGTTGCTCGCGACCGGATTGCCGCCGAGGGTCCACTCCTCGAGGTTGCTCACGCCATCGCCGTCGAGATCGAGGGCGGAGTCATCAGTCGTGGGGTCCAGACCAAACTCGGCCTCCCAGGTGTCGGGCATTCCGTCGGAGTCGTCGTCGATGATCTGTACCGTCACTTCCCAAGAGAGGCTGGCCTCCCCACCGTCCTCGTCGACGACCGAGAGGGTCCAAGGGACAGGGCCAGCCAGGGCCTCGTCGAGGGTGGGGGTCCAACTCAACGTCAGGGTGGTCGCGTCGGCCGAGGCGGAGGCCGGTACGACATTGGTCCCGAAGCTGAGGCTGTCTGCTTCGCCAGCGGGGTCGGTGGCTTGGGCCTCGACCAAGTAGAGGACGCCCTCGGTCGCCCCCAACACCGGCTGGTATCCGAGGACAGGGGCTTGGTTGGCGACGGCGAGCGACAAGCTGCTCTCCGCCTCAGCCCCCCAGCCGTCGGTGGCTTGGACAACGAGGCTGTAGCTGCCGTCATCGGCGTAGCTGTGGCTCGGACCCACCAGGTTGGACCCGCTGGAGTTGGGCGTGCCATCTCCCCAGCTCCAGTCGAGCTCGACTGGATCGCCAAACGCATCGGCTGCGGTGGCTTGAAACACAGCCTCTACGGCTTCGAACAGCGTCGATGGCGGACTCAGGTTCAAGGAAGGGCCGGGGTTTGTTACCGAGGTGCTCAAGATCTGCGAGATGCTCCCGCCGTCGCCGTCCTCGACCGTCACCGTGACGGTGTAGGTACCCGGATCCGTCCAGGTATGGGCCAGGCTCGACAGATCGACTCCTTGGGACGGTGCGCTGGAGTCTCCGAAGTCCCACGTCCAACTCAGGGAGTCGCCGGCGACGTCTGCAGCGCTCCCTTGGAAGGTGGAGGACTCTCCCAGCACGGCAACGGCATCTCCGGTGATCTGGACCCAGGTAGGGGCGGCGTTCGACAGGCTCAGAGTCACGGTCTGACTGTCGCTTCCGCCGTCGCCATCGCTCACAACCGCCGTGACGGTGTAGGTGCCGTCGTCGTCGTAGCTGTGGGTCGCGCTCAGTCCGGTGGCATTCGGGCTGGCATCGCCAAAGTCCCAATTCGCGGTCAGCGTGTCCTGGCCGGGG
>CAZQTQ010000238.1:0-6889 GCA_964596025.1 uncultured Rickettsiales bacterium | reverse complement strand
TGTTCGCCAAGGCAGCGGTCCCGGACGCATTCAGGCCAATGATGCTGGACTCGATGACCAGGTTGTGGGCGCTGCCTCCAGATACGTGAATCCCCCGAGAACCGTTGCCAGAAAGGAGGTTGCCCGGCCCCAAGGTCACCCCAGTGGCCGAGTCGATTTGAATCCCGTCCCCCTGGTTGCCGGCCGCGGCAGCGCCATCCCGATCCGTCCCGATGATGCAGTGGGCGATGGTCGCCTGATCCGCTTTGTCATTCAGCTCAATCCCGTGTCCGGGACCATTTCGGAGGTTGATGCCCTGGACGGTGATGCCCGAGTCCTCGATCGAGAGCAGAGGCACCGCGCCAAAGCTAGTGAGGCCACTGCCGTCGATCGCAATCCCCACGACCGTGTTGAGGCCGGCGGAGGGGGCGTTGGTGTTGGCCTGAGGAGTGACGGTGCACCCGGTGCAGCTCAGTCCATTGAGGGTCAGGTTCTCCTTCTCCAGCGCGGGCAGGGGAGCCTGCAAGACGATGGTGGGGTCCGTGGAAGACAAGCTCAGGGAAAAGACAATGATGTCGCCATTTTCGGCATCGTCGATGGCTTCACGCAGGCTGCAATCTTCCGCTGGATCGTCGCAGTCGAAGTCCGCGCTGAGATCGTCAGACAGCGTGTCGACGGTGATCGTCTCGGCGCGAACATCGCCCCCGAACACCGCGATGCTGAGCAGCCAAACAGAGACCCGGAGACCGAAACCAAGTTGAAGGGTGCGGCGGGCTGGCATCAGACGCAGTGTAGCTCCCCAGTGGTGTAGACGTCGGGGGCTACAAACCGCATCTCCCCGAACGACGCTGGTACTGGGGCCAAACTTGCTCTAGTGTCGCCGCCGTGACGGCAGCAGGAGAGCGAACAGCGCAGTTCATTCAGTGGATCCAACAGCATCCGCGAGGTCTCTCCTATGCCCTCTTTGGGGCCTGCCTGGTGGCCTTCTCCTACGTGTTCGTAGCGAACGCTTGGGTGGTCGACGACGCCTACATCACCTTTCGCACCGTCGAGAACCTGGTCAACGGCTACGGATTGACTTGGAACGTGGAGGAACGAGTCCAGGGCTACACGCACCCCCTGTGGATGTTGTTGATAAGCGCCTCCTACTGGGTCACCGAGGAGATCTTTTACACCTGTCTCGCCGTATCCTTCGTCCTCTGCACGGCGACCTTCCTGGCCGTTTTCTTCAACTTTCGGCGACGGGGACTCGAGTACTGGAGAGCTCCGCTTCTCGTCCTGCTGGTCCTCTCCTCCAAAGCCTTCATCGACTACTCCAGTTCCGGGCTCGAAAGCCCCCTGGTCTATCTTTGGGTCACCCTCTTTTTCCTCCGGTTCATTCCGTGGATCGATTCCCGAGAGCCCGCCACGACTCGAAGGGAGTTGGTGTTCTTCCTGGGGATCGCGGCGTGTTCCTTCATCACCCGGCAGGACACCATCCTGCTGTTCACCCCTGCCCTCCTAGCGCTCCTCTACGTCCACATTCGGCAGCGCTCCTGGGGCGGCGTCCTGCGTGACTTCCTCCTCGGGACGGCCCCTGCCAGCTTGTGGCTCTGCTTTTCCCTCTTCTATTACGGCTTCCTGTTCCCCAACACCGCCTTCGCCAAGGCGGCGAACGCCGGCATCCCCAGAATCGACCGCATGGCCCGGGGGCTCGAATACCTGCAAAACAGCCTGAGCTGGGACACCGCTACCCACCTGCTGATCGGTGCTGCAGCAATCATCGCGCTGCTTCGCGGGCTCAAGGCCGCCTGGCTGGCGGTCGGCGGGCTAGCCCTCTACGTTCTCTACGTCGTGGTCGTGGCCGGTGCAGCCACCCACATGAGCGGCCGGTTTTTCGCCGTTCCCGCCCTGCTGGCAGCGCTGGTACTCGTCCAGCTCATTCGCAAGCCGAGTACGGCGCAGGTCTGCGCCGCCGGGGCCCTGGTCGCCCTGGTGGTGAGCCCACTGTCACCGATCAAGGCGACGACCTCTTACTACTGGCCACCGCCCCACCAGCCGAAGAGCAGCATCGACACCAAGTGGTACGTCTGGAAGGAGGGGGCTGCGGCCCTCTCAGTCAATGCCGAAGCACCCATGCCAGCACACCACTGGATGCGGGCTGGTCAGCGCTTCCGAGAGAAGCCGGCCAGGGTGCACGTGGGCGGACCCCGATCCGGCTACCCCATCGGCTACTTCGGGTTCGGCGCAGGCCCGGACAAGTTCATTGTTGACTGCCTAGGCCTCACCGATCCCCTTCTCGCCCGGCTGAAAGGGAAGAACGTGGGCAACCCGGAACACTGGCATTCGGGCCACTTCGTACGGCTGATCCCCGAGGGCTACGTCGAATCGGTGCGTTCGGGGAAGAACAAGATTCGAGACCCCGATCTCCGGGAGTACTACGGGCACCTGCGCAACATCACCCGGGGTCCGCTCTTCAGCGTGGAGCGACTGAACGACGTGATCAAGATGAACACCGGCGCATACGACCACCTGCGGGACGCCTACCAGGCCCGGGACACGCGTCCCTACCTGTCGGTGTGGCAGAAGCTCAAGGGACCACACTAGGCCCTAGCAGATCCTCGGTTCCGCTCTCAGCTAGCATTCCTCAATGGCCACGGCTCCAACCGGAACCGTCACCCTGGTCTTTACTGACATCCAGGGGTCTACGGCTCTGTGGGAATACTTCGGCAAGAGCTTCAAGCCGCTCCTGGATCGGCACAACGCGATCGTACGAGCCGCGATCGCCAAGTACGGCGGATACGAGGTCAAGACCGAGGGCGATGCCTTCATGGTGGCCTTCGGCGAGGCCCTGTCTGCCGTGCGCTTCTGCCTCGAAGTCCAAGAGCAACTTCACGCCGCCCCCTGGCCTCCATCTCTCCTCGAGGAGGAGTCGATAGCCGAGGTTGCTGGGCTGAGCCCAGACGGTGGCTTTCGGGGACTCCGGATCCGCATGGGCATACACACCGGCGAGCCCACCTTCGAGATCGACCCCACCTCGGGCCGGATGGACTACTTCGGCCGGATGGTGAACCGGGCGGCCCGCGTCGGAGGGGTCGGACACGGCGGCCAGGTGCTGCTGTCCAACGCAACTTGGGGGCAAGTCCAAGATCACCTGGAGTCCACCCAATTCCAGGACCTCGGCGATCACGCCCTCAAGGGCCTCGAGGCGCACGAGCGTATCTGGCAGGTGATGCCCGCGTCCTTGGCGAAGCGGGTCTTCCCACGCATCAAGACTCCCTACCTCGAGAAGACCAACCTGCCCCTTCGGCTGGACTCCTTCGTGGGCCGAGCTCCCCAGCTACAGGCCCTGGCCGAACGCCTCGTCGAGGGTAAGACCCGCCTCTTGACCCTGTTGGGGGCAGGCGGCACCGGCAAGACGCGCCTCGCCGAGCGCTTCGGAGGCCTTCACCTGGACGACTTCCCGGGCGGAGTCTGGTTCTGCGACCTGTCCGAAACACACTCCCTCGAGGGGGTCCTCTCCGCGATCGGTCGGGCTCTCGAGGTGCCCTTGACGAGCAAAGACCCAACAGGCCAGCTCGGTGACGCCCTCCACGGGCGCGGCGAGTTACTCGTGATTCTGGACAACTTCGAGCAGGTGGTCGACCACGGAAGCTCGACGGTCGGGGCGTGGACCCAACGGGCGCCCGCAGCGCGGTTTCTGGTCACCAGCCGGCGGCCGTTGGGCCTCGGCGGAGAGCAGGTGCTGGCTCTGGAGCCGATGTCCCCCGCCGAATCGGTACGGCTCTTCGAGGAGCGCGCTCAGCTCGCCCGTTCCGACTTCCGAGTTACCGAAGACAACCGTCCGGTGGTTGCCGAGGTCGTCGAGCGACTGGACTGCATGGCCCTTGCAATCGAGCTCGCCGCGGCCCGGGTACGGACGATGCCGCCCGAGAAGATCCGAGCTCGGCTCTCGGAGCGCTTTCGCCTGCTTCGTGGCCAGCGACGCGACCAAGCGGCCCGGCAGGCAACGCTGGAAGGCGCAATCGCCTGGTCCTGGGAGCTATTGAAGCCCTGGGAGCAAGCGGCGCTGGCCCAGTGCTCGGTGTTTCGAGGGGGTTTTGATGTCGAAGCGGCGGAGGCGATCGTAGAGCTGGAGTCCTTCGATGAGGCGCCGTGGGCCGTCGATGTCGTGACCGTCCTCTTAGACCACAGCCTGCTGCGGGTGGGCGAACCCATCCCGGGCTCAGAGCGCTTTGGACTCTACGAATCGATTCGGGTCTACGCTTCCGAGAAGCTGCAGGACCAGGGCCCCGAAGCGGCCGCCTCCCTCAAGAGCCGACATGCCGCCTACTACTCGGGCCTGGGGCGCCAGGAGCACATCGACTCCCTGTACACCCACGGTGGCGCGGAGGTCCGCCGCAAGCTCTTGTTGGAACTCGACAACCTCTCTGGCGCGGTGGAAGCCTCCCTGGCTGCCAATCAGCTAGGCACCGCCAGCCTCTGCACCGTGGCAACCGCCGTCGTGTCGGCGATGACGGGGCCATTTCTGGAGCGCGCCTCTCTGGTGGGCCGGGTCCTCGACTCCGACGGGCTCGCCCCTCACGATCGGGCTCGCTTGCTGCTGGCCTACGGCCGGCTCCTTCGCCTGGGGGGCCTGGCCTCAGACGCCGCCACCGCCTACGAGTCGAGCTTGGTGATCGCTCGAAGCCTAGGCGCCCGTCCCATCGAGGGAGAAGTACTCAAGGCTCTGGGCCTTGTGCGCTTCAACCAGGGCCGGATCCAAGAGGCAGAAGAGTTCACCCACGCCGCCTTGGAGTGCTTCCGGGCCCTGGGCAGCCGCCGGGCCGAAGCGAGCCTGCTCTCCGACCTGGGCGCGCTGGACCGGAGTCAGGGCCGGCTGCAGGAGGCCCTGAAACACCAGGAAGCCGCGCTTGTCCTCGCGCGGGAGGTTGGGTCCCGGCATGTAGAAGCGGTTGCCTTGAGCAACCTGGGCAACCTGCACATGGACCAGGGGCACCCCCAAGAGGCGGAGCAGTACTACACCGAGGCCCTGTCCATGCAACGGGAGCTCGGTGACCGCCAAATGGAAGGGGTGGTGCACGGCTGTTTGGCGGTCCTCTGTCGGGAGCAAGGTCGCCCCGAGGGAGGGCTCGAACACTGCCTGAGGGGCCTGTCCATCTCCCGAGAAGTCGGCGACAGACGAAACGAAGGGATCCTGCTCTGCAGCCTGGGCATCCTCCACATAGAGCAGGGCCATGTGCAGCAGGCGATGGAGGCCTACCAAAAAGCGCTGGCCCTGAACCGAGAGGTCGGCGACCGGCGGAGTGAGGGAAACGTCTTGGGCACCCTGGCCCTCTTGCACGGGAGACAGGGTCGTATCGACCAGGCGGTGGAGCTCCACGAGGCATCGCTCGCCGTCGCCCGGGAGGTAGGCAATCCCCACGGCGAGGGACTGCAGCTCGGCAATCTCGGGGACCTGCTGCTGGGGGAGGGCGACCTGGACGGCGCCGAGCCACGACTGGAAGAGGCCATCGGGATCTGCGACAGCGCTTGGCCTGCCGCCGCAGGGGCCTTCCGCGGCAGCCTGGCCTTGATTCGGGCCGAACGGGGACAGCTCGACGAGGCGCGAGCCCTGTTGGCCCAAGGGGAGGAGCAAACCCGCGGGATCTACGCGTTCGAGCTGGCCAAGCTCTTGTGCAAGCGAGCACAAATCGAGCAGGAAGCCGGTGAGTTCGAGCGAGCTCAGGCTGCGAGGTCGGAAGCGGAGGCCCTAGCTGTCGAGCTCGTGGTGGGACCCGAGTCAGAATTGGCACGACTCCTGTCGAAGCTCGGCCCCATAACCGCAGCCGACTGAAGGGGCGGAAGGAAATCTAAGCAAGGCGGCTGCTCTCCGCCGCAACCCTTTCGAGTCCGACTAGCCACCCACGCAGGCTGCGAGGTCGGCGTCGCAGGGCGCGTCCGCCATGCACTCATCGAGCGCCTCGTGGGCATCGATGCAGCCCTGGTCGCAGCCGTCGCTGCAGGCCGAGTTGACCTGGGCGCTCCGCAGGAAACAATTGGTCGCCACGCAGCCGACGAAACCACTGAAGCAAGCCGAACAGCTCGCTTGCAAGGGCAAGGAGGTAGCCGCCATGCACTCGGCCATACACGAGTCGACATCGTCACTCGTGAAGCAGCCGGCGTAGCAATCACCAGCCGTCGTGGAGGAGAGGTAGGAACCATCGGGGGTGTCCTCGCAGTCCTCGGGGTCGTTGTCCGATGCGAGGGGGGTGTTCAGGTACGCCCGCTCCGAATCGCTGCAGGCAGAGCCCGAAGCGGCGCTGTCGTCGTCGTCGCCCGCCGCATCGTCGTCGTCGCCGCTGGAGTCGTCGTCTCCCGGGGCGGAGTCGTCGTCGTCGCCGGCTGCGCCGCAGCCTGCGCCGAGGGCGATCGCGCAGCCAAGCAAGAGGCTGAGGGCAAGGAGTGGTGTGGAGCGAAGGGACATGAGGTCTCCGGGAGCAGGTCGGCCTCCATCATGCCAGGTGGCCCGGGGGCTGAGTTGGCGTCGGAACAGAAGCGGAGCGGCCGTTCCAATCGGGCTGCAGCTTCTCAACAGAGAGAGTAGGACGGTCAGCCGCCGGAGTCGTCGTCGTCTCCTGTAGAGGAGTCATCGTCGTCTCCTGTAGAGGAGTCATCGTCGTCTCCTGTAGAGGAGTCATCGTCATCCCCTGCGGCGGAGTCGTCGTCGTCGCCCGTCGAGTCGTCGTCGTCGCCCGTCGCGGAGTCGTCGTCGTCTCCTGCGGTGGTGTCGTCGTCGTCTCCTGTAGAGGAGTCATCGTCGTCTCCTGTAGAGGAGTCATCGTCGTCTCCTGCGGTGGAGTCGTCGTCGTCTCCTGCATCGTCGTCGTCTCCTGCGGTCGACTCCCAGCGAAGGCTCAGGCTGTACTCGGCCGGTGGTCCGTCCCAGCAG
>CAZQTQ010000237.1:0-6902 GCA_964596025.1 uncultured Rickettsiales bacterium | reverse complement strand
TCCACCAAGGCGAAGCCGTCCCCGTCTTCGTCGATTCCCGGTCCCACGAGGATGGGCACGGTCATGGTCGAGATTCCACCGGCGCCCGTCACCTGGATGACGATGTGCACGGTGCCCTCAACGTAGGGCGCCGTCCAGGTGGTAGCCGCCGCCTCGGGCTCGGTGAACTCGCCCGCGCTGTCCTCAGGGTCTTCAGCTCCCTCAAAAGCCGAGGTCCACTGGTAGCCCAGGTTGCCGGTCCCGAGCGCGACCACCCCCATGGAAATGGTCAGCCCGGGAGTGACGTTGCTGCTCTCCAGCTCGAGGGCGGAGATCGTAGGGGGCCCAATGCTGGGAGCTGATACATCGGAGCCGCAGGACGGCGCCCCAAGAGCGAGGAGGGCCATCCCGACAAGCAGCCACGACCAGTGGCTCTGCCCGACGACAAGAGGCCTCTTGGTGAAGGAGGTCATTCTGCGCAGCTCCCTTCTTCCACGTCGATGACAGCGAGCGCTGGCTCGCTGTTGTCCTGCCCATCGGAAACGATGAGGCCAACGGTCCAAAAACCCGCCACGTCGGGGGTGAACTGGGCCGTCACGCTGGTGCCATTGGTGATGGATGAAGCGGTCAAGTCGCTGTTGATTGGTTGGACGTCGAAATACCAGTAGTAGGAGAGAGGGTCCTCGTCGGGATCCCAGGAGTCGGTGGCAACCAGCAAAATGTCTTCGCAGGTGTCCACGCTCTCGCCTCCGTCTGCCGTACCACAGCCCGAGTCGGCGGTGTCTATAAGACCATCCCCGTCGTTATCGACGCCGTCGTTGCACTCCTCGGTACCGACCCCGATCTCGTCAAAGGGCGCTGTCCTGCAGTCGGGGTCCATGGCATCCGTCCAGCCGTCGAGGTCCCCGTCTTCCCCATCGACGCAGTCGTCGGGATCGGCCGACGTCTCTGAACCGTCGAAACCATCGTCGCACTCAACGTCATCGGCGTCCACGTTGCCGTCGGCGTCGTCGTCGACGCCGTTGTTGCACTCCGTGGTCCCGACAATGGACTCGTTGAAGGGAAGGGCTACGCAGTCGGGATCGTCGGCGTCCGCCCAACCATCGGAGTCGTTGTCCTGTCCGTCCATGCAGTCGTCGGCGGTGCTGTCCGCTTCGTCGTTGTCCATGCCGTTGCCACACTGACCGTCGGCGCTGTCCACATCGCCGTCACCGTCCCCATCGAGGCTGTCGTTGCAGTCCGTGTTCCCGTAGCCGATCTCCGTGAAGCCAGTCACGCAGTCGGGATCGTTCCCATCAATCCAGCCGTCGGAGTCGTCATCGGAGCCGTTGGAGCAGCCGTCCGTTGCCTGAACGGAGGACACCGCGACCGGCGGATTCTCGGCAAAGTAGCCGTCGCAGTCGTTGTCCAGCTCGTAGCCGTCGTCTTCGATCTCCGTGGCGCCAGGGTAGACGGCGTCTGTGGTGTCGTCGCAGTCGCCATCAGCCTCGCTGTAGCCGTCGCCGTCGTCGTCAGTCTCGTCCATGTCCTCGTCGATCGAGCCGTCGCAGTCGTTGTCGACCCCGTCCGCAAACTCCGGCGCACTCTCGAAAACGTAGAAGTTGGTGTCGTCGCAGTCCCCAGCCAGGACACTCCAACCGTCGCCATCGCTGTCGCCGAGGAAGTCCTCGTCTACGAAGCCGTCACAGTCGTTGTCGATCCCATCGGCCACGTCGGGAGCGCCGGGATAGATAGCAGCGTTGGTGTCGTCGCAGTCGCCGCTGGGCAGCGAGAATCCATCCCCGTCGTGGTCCACCCCGCTCCCCACGACGATGTCGATAGAGAAAGCGGTCGTCCGCTCATTGGTGTCCGAGACCGTCAGCGTGACCTGCACCAGCTGCTCGGTCTCCGGGGCGGTCCAGTCGGTGCCGACTTCGGCCGGCGTCGCGAACTCGCCCGCCTCGGCAGACCAGACATACGAAGGAGAGTCCGTCCCCTCCACCACCGCGCTCAGGGTGATGGTCTCACCGGCATTCACCACCGTGTTGGTGAAGCTGACCTGAACCACCCGAAGGTACTGGTAACTGCTCCCGGGTTCGCAAGCCGCGGTGGCGAAGGCAAAAAGCAGCGTCAGCGCGACGAGGCCAAGGGAGCGGAGGGGGGAAGGAGGGGGGACCATGGACGTCCTGTGGGGATGGGGGCAGAACTCCGCGAATTGCGGGGACTGCAAGTCAGGGCATTCTATCGGGACTTTACACGCGCGCAAGGACAGCCCGTCGGGACCTTTCAGGCCCCCTTTTGCGCGCGGGTTCGGCTGCGCACCCCAAAGCCACCGCCTAAACAGCCAGAGCCCCGCCTGGCGGAGTCCATTAACCCGGGGCGGACAAGCCGCTAGAATGCCGCGACCATGGCGAACCGCACGTCCACTTCCGATCGACCAAGCCGTTCTCTCCCCGTCTGCATCCCGGCCCGGACCGATTCCAGCCGCTTCCCTGGCAAGCTGCTCGCACCCTGGGGCGAGACAACGGTGCTGGCTGCCGTCTATTCCGAGGCAGTTGCGGCGGCACTTGGGCCGGTTTGGGTGCTGGCGGGCGACGAGGCCATCGCGGCCAAGTGCGAGGAAGAAGGCCTCGCCTGGATGCCGGCACCCGGCCGGTACCGCAATGGCAGCGAGCGGATCGCATCGGCTCTGCGGAGTGGAGCGCTCTCGGCCTCTCCCGAGGGGTGGGTCCTGAGCCTGCAGGGCGACGCCATCGGGGCACCCGCACAAGCCCTTCATGCCGCCGCATCAGCCCTCTCCGCTGATCCGGGCGCGGCCCTGGCAACCGCTGCCCTCCTGCCCACAACGGGAGCCTCCGGGGCCCGGGGGCGAACCCGCCTGCGGATGGACGCGGGCCGAGCGGTCGACTTCTGGCGCGGGGAAGATGTCCGCCGCTCTGGGGGCCCCGATCTCCTGCACCTCGGCATCTACGCCTACCGGGTCGAGCAGCTGCTTCGCCTCAGCCTCCGGCCTCCCGGTCCCCGCGAGACCGGGACCTCCCTGGAGCAGTTCCGCTGGCTGGAGGCGGGTGAGGCCGTCGCCGCCGCAGTTCTTCACGGCCCGGCCGAGTGGGCCCATGCAATCGACCACCGGGCAGACCTCAGTCCGCTCCGAGCTCCTCGACAATCCGCAGCCCAATGGCCGCCACCGTCCGGGGAGAGCACCCCTCAACCCGATTGTTGACCAAGACGTAGGCGTCCACATCGCGCTTCAAGGCACGAGCGGCCAACCTCACGACGTCATCGCGCATCTCCGGTTGCTCCTCTTGGAGGCGATCAAAGGGAGCAAAGCGGCGAACTGAGTCGCTGTAGGCCATACCAATCGGCGTCAGGAGCCGGGCGACGTAGAAGTCGGCGGTTAGACCGCCGACGGAAGCAGCACCTCGCATCTGCTCGATGAGGGGTGGCATGCCCGTCCAGTGGTTGAAGACGTGAGCCACCCCGTGGCGGTTCAGGACCTCGAAGTAACGGGGCTCGGCCACAGCCTCCGGGCTCCTCACCTCAACGGCATAGCGGTAGTCGGTCGGTAGCTCCGAGAAAAAGACATCCAACCGGTCGAGGAAGTCGGGGAGTAGGTCGCGGGCTCTCGGACCGAGCGACTGGAATTGGAAGAGGAAGGGCCCCGTCTTGGCCCGCACACGGGGGCTGTCGAAGCGGGGCAAGATGGTCCGGCAAAACAGCTCCGGATTAAGAAAGTCGGGATTCTCGGTACCGGCCTTTGCCCCGTAGCGGCGGTGCCGCCCAAAGCGTGGGACGGTGACTTGCTCCCAGACCTTAGAGCACCACTCCATTCCGTCCGGCAACTGCGAAGCATAGCGCTCGAGCGTCTCCTCCTTTGGGGGGGCGTAGAAGCTGCTGTCGAGGCCAAGGGTCCGAAACCAAGGAAAGGCACCGTACTCCTGCAGCGATCGCGTCTTGAAGTCCCGGTCGGATCGGTAGGCCTCGGTGTAAATTAGGCCCTTCCAGCCCTCATAGGTCCAAGAGCTGGTCCCAAAGCGGATGCGAGCGGGCAGGCGAGACGCCGCATCGAGATGCAGGGAGTCGGTCTCCACGATGACTCAGGTTAACACCGCCGCTGCCGGTGGTTCGGGACCGCCGTGGACTTGCTACCCTGCGTCGATGACCCCGCCGCCCGCCTTCGGCCGCGCCGTACGGCGCTGCTTCTTTCTCGAGGAAGGGATGACCTTCCTGAACCACGGCTCCTTTGGCGCGACTCCCCGTTCGATCCTCCAGGCGCAGAACGAGTGGCGGGTCTTCTTCGAACGCCAGCCCTTGCGCTTTGTCATCGACACCCTGCCCGGTGCCTTGCGCGAAGCGGCAGCGAACTTGGCCGCGTTTGTCGGAGCCGAAGGGGAGGACCTGGTCTTCGTCGACAACGCAACCTCGGGGGCCAACTCGGTTCTGAGATCCTTCCCCTTCGAGCCGGGCGACGAAATCCTCTGCACAGACCACAGCTACGGCGCCGTCCTCCGAACCCTTGAGTACGTCTGTGATCGGACGGGGGCGCAGCTCAAGACGGTGTCCGTCCCCTACCCCATCGACAGCCCCGAGCAAGTCGTCGAAGCGGTCGAGGGAGGCTTCTCTCCCCGCACGCGGATGGCCGTGCTCGATCACATCACCTCGGCTACGGGGCTCATCTTCCCCATCCAGGACCTGGTGGCACTGTGTAGGGCGCGGGGAGTCCCGGTGCTGGTCGACGGAGCCCACGGACCGGGGATGGTGGCCCTAGACCTGCCTGCCATGGGCGCGGATTGGTACACCGGCAACTGCCACAAGTGGATGTGTTCTCCCAAAGGCTGCGCCTTTCTTTGGGCCAATCCGCAGTCGGACGTCGCCCGCAAGGACCTCCATCCCCCAGTCATCTCTCACTTCTTGGGCCAGGGCCTTTGTCCGGAGTTCGACTTTGTCGGCACCCGGGACTACTCCGCCTTCCTTGCGATCGGCGCGACCCTCGAGTTTCTCAGGGGACTCGGCGCCGAGCGGATACGACAGCACAATCACGAGTTGGCACTGGAGGGCACCCGGCATGTGGCTGGGCGGCTCGGGGCGGAGCTGACTGCGCCGCCCTCCATGGTCGGATCGATGGCCTCTTTTCCCTGGGTCGGCCCCAGGGACCAAGAGTTGGAAACGACGCCGGAGGGGGCGCTCTTGCTTCGCAGCATGCTCTGGGACGAACACCGCACCGAAGTCTCCGTTACCGCCTTCGGCGACCGCTTCTGGGTGCGCCTCTGCGCCCACGTCTACAACGAGATGGCGGACTACGAGGGCCTGGCCGACGCACTGGCCGGGCGCCTGAGCTGAACATGGGCGACGACGCGCACGGAGCGGTGGGCGAGGACGTGCCCGCACCTCCAACACCGGAGAGCGACAAGGCCGAGGCCCCTGGCGACGAGGCCGAGGCCCCTGGCGACGTGGCCGAAGCCCCTGGCGACGTGGCCGAGGCCCCCGAGGACAAGGTCGGGACCCCAGGCGACGAGGTCGAGACCCCAGGCGACGAGGTCGAGACCCCAGGCGACGAGGTAGCGCCCCCCGGGGAGGTCGAGCCATCCGAGACCCCACCGAAGGTGGCTGACGGAGGAGCCCTGCTCTGGGCGGTCTTGGCCGGACTCGCCCTCGCCTTCTTGCTTTGGGGCCTGTCCGCGGGCGAAGACCCCTCCCCTGAGGCGGACGAGGCCGCCCTTGAGGGCGCTCTCCCCTGAGGACGATCGATGGCCTTCGAAGTTCACCAAGTCCCCGTCTGGAACGACAACTACGCTTACGTCCTCGCGGCGGACGACGGAACCGCAGCAGTGGTCGACTCGCCCGAGGCCGACCCGGTCCTCGAGCTCATCGACCGCCTGGGGCTTCACCTCACCCACCTCTTCAACACCCACCACCATCCGGACCATGTTGGGTCCAATGTCGGTCTTCTCCGTGCATTTCCTGGGCTTCATGTATTTGGCGGAGTATATGATGGGGAGAACGGTAGAATTCCTGGACAAACAAAGCGATTAGCTGATGGATACTCCTTCAAGTGGGGAGGAATCAAATGCCGTATACGAGACATAAAGGCTCATACATTGGGCCATATATCGTACCTATTTGAAAATGGTAGCGCATTTGTCGGAGATACCTTGTTTTTTGCGGGTTGTGGGCGCCTGTTCGAGGGCACAGCTCAACAGCTAGACCGCGCACTCTATGAGGTCCTGGGAGCCCTGCCCGGCGCCACGCGGATTTACTGCGCACACGAGTACACGCAGAGCAACCTGCGCTTTGCCGCCTCCGTGGACCCCGACAATCCCGACCTTCAGCGGATCCGCGCCGAGGTGGACCGCCTGCGGGCCCGGGGGGAGAGCACTGTCCCCTCTACCTTGGAAGTCGAACGGCAAGTCAATCCCTTTCTGCGCTGCGACACCGACGCGATCCGAAGGGCAACAGGCCACGGTCCCGAGGCGGCGCGGCACGAAGTTCTGGGCGCCTTGCGCCGGATGAAGGACCACTTCTAGCGCCCGTGGACCGGCCCGCACCGCTGAGTAAACGGGCTGCTAAAGTTCTGGCCTGTCGCAGTAGGAGCTGTTCGACGATGAGTCGTCCGTCCGCACCGAGCCCCCTGCCCGTCGTTCTCCTCTGCCTGACCTTGGGGTCGATGGCCTTGGGTTGCTCGACCGCCCACCACGCGCGGCCGCTGGGGCAGGGAAACCACGCGATCCACGTCACCATGGGCGGTCCGATTGCGGGAATCGGAGAGCCCAGCAGCTTCATCCCCCTGACGACGGTGACCTACAAGTACGGCCTCACCGACCGGGCCGACCTCCACGCCGGATGGCATGTGCTGGAGACCTTTATCAACAACGGGAACTTCTACTTCGACATCGGCGCGTCCTATTACGTACTGGAACAGAAGGGTGCCCGACCGGGAATTTCTA
>CAZQTQ010000236.1:0-6911 GCA_964596025.1 uncultured Rickettsiales bacterium | reverse complement strand
TCCTTGAGTACCAGCTCGTCAGGCTGGGGGGCGGGCTCGGACTTGGGCTTGGGCTTGGGCGCTGGGGCCTGCTTCTTCTTCGGCGCTGCTGCCTTGTCGGGGAGGTCTCTTGCTTTGGGCAAGACCACCGCCGAGACCATGTAGATGTCTCGGTCAATCAGCGGCCGTCGGGTGTCGCCGCCCCATGCTCCGACCATGAGGAGGGCCAAGGGCAGATGCAAGATGGCGGAAGGGACCAGTGCCCGATGGATCCCCGGTCCCGGGTCCCGGAGGAGCCCGCCGTACGAGCGTTGACTTGCCGCCTTGCTCTGGACTTCCCCTCTCACGGGCGTCTAGCCGTCCTCGGGGTCTGGCGGCTCGGTTACGAGCCCGACGGAGATGATCCCCGCCCTCCGCCCCGCCGCCAGGACTTCCATCAGCTGGCCGTAGCGTGTGTCCACATCGCCCCGTACAAAGAGGCTCTTGTCGGTCCGGTGTTCAAAGACGGCCGGAAGCCGCTCAACCAGCTCCCTGCAGGGGAACTCCTTCTTGAGAACGGTGCAGATGCCGTCCTTGGTGACCGTCACCACCACCGGTTCTTCGTCGGTCAGCGCCAGGTTCGAGGCCGAAACCCGGGGGAGGTTTACATCGATTCCCTGGGTCAAGAGCGGGGCCGTCACCATGAAGATGACGAGCAGCACCAGCATCACGTCCACGAAGGGAGTGACGTTGATCTCACTCAGGACGGTCTGGACGCCGGGTCGGTCGCCAAACCCGTCGCCTCCGGGGTTCATACCCAAGGCTCAGTCCTCCGAAGAACCAGACCGTGCGTAGCGGTCCACCAGGTTCAGGAAGTCGTAGCTGAAGTGGTTGATCTCGGCGCTCAGGACCTTCAAGCGGGTGGCGAAGTAGTTGAAGAACAGGACTGCCGGAATGGCGGCAAAGAGCCCGACGGCGGTTGCGATGAGTGCTTCGGCGATAAAGGGCCCCACCTCGGCGATTGATGTCGTCCCTCGCACCCCGATCTCCTGGAAGGCGCGCAGAATTCCCCAGACGGTACCGAAGAGGCCGATGAACGGAGCAGCACTACCGCAGGAGGCCAAGAACGGGATGTAGCGCTCCAGCCGCGTCAAGGACTGCGACGCGGCGCGTCGCAGCGCCCGGGCAATGGTCTCGCTGTCCCCGAGTTTGCTGCCAAAGGCGTCGCTGCCCTCGTTCATTCGCTCCAGTTCCTCGTAGGCAGCGCCAAAGACCTCGGCCACCGGCGATTCGGGGTAGCGACTCAAGACGGCGTGGGCTTCGTCCAAGGACGAGGCGTTCCAGAAGAACTCTAGGAAGGCCAGGCTCTGGCGCCAGGCTCGGCGAATCCGCCCCAAGCGTTCGACGATGATGGCCCAGCTGACCAGCGAGAAGAGGATGAGTACGAATATGACCCCTTTGACGACTGGATCGGCGTGAGCGATGAGGTCCCAGACGTTGGTAGACAGGCCGACGGCTGGGACCAAGGCGGCGAGGGCGGGGGCAAGGGAAGGGGGCATCAGCGAAGCTCCAGCTGGGACAGTCCGGCAGCGTAACAGAGAGCATGGCCGCAATCAGCGGCTTTTTTCAGCTCAGGATTTCCACCTCAAGGCCTTCGCTCCGGTCGAACACTTCGATGGCGTGGCGACTGCGGTAGGCGGTTTTCAGGCGACGACCCACGCGATCCACCTCGAGGTAATTGAGGATAAGTCCGGTTCCGCTGCCGACCAGGGGAATCCAGCGAGTCACCCGCAAGCCGGTGGCTGCGGCGAGGCGCAAGAGGATGGCGTGTAGCGCGCGGACGAGGATGGGATTGGAGAACGAGCTGGTCCCGGTGACGGCCAAAGGCAGGCGGCGGTAGAGCTCGGCGTCGGTTCCCTCCCAGTCCACCTTGGCGCCGACTGCGGTGGCCAGGGCCTTCCAAAGTTCCAGCTCATCGGCGCTGTCGCGGGGGTCAAAGCCGTACGCCAGGCCGACTCGCTGCGCCAATCGCAGCAAGGTGACGGCCATGTGCATGAGGCCTGGCGCAAGCCCAAGCCAGCCGCCGGCGCCCAGGGAGGCGCCGGACAAGGCCTGAAGTCGTCGGGCCTCTCGGATGAACTGGTCGACCACCGGATCGATGACCGCGACGGGCAGGTCCCGCACGTCAGCGAGCGACTGCACGGGGTGGCCGGCCCGAGAAAGAGCGGAGTAGACCTCAGAAGGATCGACCGAAGCCCGCTTGTAGAGGGTCTGAAACAGTCCCTCGTCCAAGGCGTCGAGTAGAGTCTGGAGCAGCTCGTCAGCTTCCATCGGCGGGATTGTAGACACAACGACGCGTAGGGCCAGACCTCTTTTGTCGTGCTTGGGAAGGAGACGGCCGCAACCCAGGCTTCGGCTTTGCACCGTGGCCAGCGGCCTGCGTATACTGACAGACCGGCTTCGCAGCGAGGGTCCAGATGACCCGCAGCGTAGTGGAGAGGTTCCGTGGCCGACGAGTTGTACCCAGAGGAATTGCGGAACGAGCTGGCCGAGCTGCCCCGGCCGCATCCTTCTTTCCTCGTCTCCCTGTTGACCCGAGAAGAATCGGCCATTCAGGCCTTCCGTGGTCAGATTGAGGTGTGGTGGTCGCACCTCGACGAGGAGCCCCGCCAGCGCTACGCGCCGTTCTTGCGAGCGATCGAGAATGAGGACTTCTTCCAAGGCTTCGGCGAGCTGGCGGTCCACGAGATCCTCCTGCACCACGGCATTCGGGTGAAGCAATTCGCCGAGCAGCCGGGTGGCTGGATGGAGGCGGTCTCGGCCGATGGGGAGCAAGAGTTTGGGCTCTCAGTCGTCTCCTACCTGCCGGAAGTGCAGGTGCGTGGTTCGATGAGCGTCTATCGGCACCTGATTCGAGCCCTCAACCAGATCCACCACCACTACTACTTCAGCGTCTATCTGAAGAAGTGGCTTCCGTACGACTTCGATCCGCGCCCCATCAAGCGCGCTCTGGACGTGTGGTTGGACTCACTGGACGACGGCTCGTGGCACGGCAAGTACGCCGAGTACAAGGACGAGAACATCCATCTCGAGTTCAGCATCCTGGACAAGCTGAATGAGGACCATGACAACCTCGTGCGCTTCCGGATCTCGCCGCTGGAAGCCCCGACCATCCTCGAGCGTGTTCAAGAGTGCGTCGATCAGATCTTGATGAACACGGTCGACAACGGCGCGGCGGAGAAGCCCTTGGTCGCTACCGTCTTCTCCAACGAGGGCTGGCGTTTGCCCACGGCCTATCTGCAGGACTACGTCTACGGAAAGGCCGACTACTGCTTCACCTGGACGACCCACGGTGGCCGCAAGGAGCGGGTGACGACCTTCCGGCAAGAGGGGTCGAAGTACGGCATCTTCTCCGACGAACGCTACAAGCGTGTATCGGCGGTCATTCTGGCCGACAAGGAGTGGGAGCGGGACAAGGTGGTCTTCAGCTTCCAAGTCCTGCACAATCCTTGGGCTGCCCGGCCTCTGAGCGGCGATTGCTTTGGGGTCTTTGCCCAAGTACGGACCATTGATTCCGAGGGCGACGCCATGCATCTGGCTTGGGAGAACCCTGGCCGAGCTCGCTTTAGGCTCCCCTAAGACCGCTTGCCTTCTGAGGAACGACCATGCAGCTGACCCCCGAGGGAACCGGCTGGATCGAGGTCATCACCGGCTGCATGTTCTCCGGGAAGACCGAAGAGCTGATCCGGCGGCTGGTGCGGGCTCGGTTCGCCCGGCAGGAAGTCCTGATCTTCAAGCCCCGCCTCGACACGCGCTATTCGGAAGACGAGATTGTCTCGCACAGCAAGATGAGCCTGCGGGCCAAGATGGTAGAGCGGTCCGACGACGTCTGGCGTCTGGGCCAGGGATGCCGGGTTGTTGGCATCGATGAGGTGCAGTTTTTTGGGCAGGACATCGTTCCGGTGGTCGAGAGTCTGGCCAACAGCGGCAGCCGAGTGCTGGTCGCTGGGCTGGATCAGGACTACCGCGGCGAGCCCTTCGAGCCCATGCCGACCTTGATGGCGATCGCCGAGTACGTCACCAAGAACCTCGCGATCTGCATGCAGTGCGGCAACCCCGCCGACCGCAGCCAGCGCATCGTCAACCGCTCCGAGCGCGTCCTTGTAGGCGAGACGGAGGCCTACGAAGCCCGTTGCCGCCGCTGCTTTGTCCCAGACCTACCCGGCCAAATCCAGCAGAGCCTGCTCTACCGACCGAATAGCCCACTTCCGCGTTCGGTGGAGTCCGACCCGGCGTAGGGCGCCTTCGGTCGGATTGGGCCCACTCAATCCACCGCCGACAGCTGGCCTTCCCACCGCCCCCAGTCCCCGTGGACGAGTAGGAAGGGGAGGCAGTAGATGGCGCCGTCCTGACAGCTCTGGCAGGAGGGGCCCCCGGTGGCTTCGGATAGGGCACACAGGGAACTGGGGCCGGTCCCAACTGTCGAGTCGGCGGGCCTTGTGTCCCAGAGGCCTTCGAGCGATGCCCCACCTCCGATTGTTGCACTCTGGCTGATGGCACCCGAGATGACCCCGCTCTCGAGGATGAACTCGAAGCGCTCGGTTGGCCAAGCGATGCGGGTAGGTCCGATGCGGAAGAATGGGTTGGTCCAGGTCGCCAAGTAATCGACGGTGGGGAAGTTGAGGTCTTGGCTGGGGTCCTTGTCGTCGTCGTCCGCGCCCCCCACGCGGCAGGCCACCCCGCTCGCCGTCGTCTCCGAGGTGAACTGAAGGATGGGACGGGCCCCTTGCAAGCCGTCCAGTAGGGCATCCTTCGCCACGATGGGGTCGAGCAGCTTGGCCTCGCTGGGGTCTAACCGGAGGCTCAAGTCTCGGATGGATGCCGTCGCCGGGCTGCCGAAGCTGCTTGTACTGAAGCTCCAGTTCCGGAAGCCTACGTGGGTGTCGAGGTTGGCCTCGTAGAAGGTCGCCGGCGCGAGCCGGGACGAGGGACGAAAACGAAGCTGTGTGTCCTGGTGGTGGCTTGTGAGCACCCCTTTGATGGCCACGCCTGCGGGTGTGCTTAGCTCCATGCGGGAGCCGGGAACCTCGCAGGCGAGCTGGGCGAAGAGCCAGCCGCCGACGAACATGTCCGTCTGGCCGTCAATCGGGGCGAGATCGACGATGCTGGTGTTCTCGCAAGGCGGGCCCAGAGTTACGCCGTCTTCGTCGTAGTAGTCCTCGCAGCCCACGGCAAGCGCCGAGGCCGTGACGAGGAGCAAGAGGAGTCGTCGTTGGTGATGTGCAAGCAAGCGGGACACCCAGCGGCCGATCGAGCGTGTGCAGCGGATCATAGCAGTGGGGCCCGGTCTGCCCGACAGCGGCGGCCCAATCCAGCGGCCGCTGCTAGCATGCCGTCCTGATGGGCCGGCGGTTCCCCTTCTATTCCCCGAGGCATCTTGCGGTGTGGGTGGGCGCATTCACGTTACTCGTGGGTGCCGGCGCCTGTGCAGGGAGCAAGACCGAGGGCCCCGCGACTTCAGCTGCCGCGCCCCAGGGGCCCGCGGTGGCGGCTGAGTCGCCCGATCCGAATCCGGGCCGGCGTCCCGGGTCTACGTCGACCCCTTCCCTCCCTTCCTCGGCTCCCAAGTCCCCGCTCCCGCCGGTGATTGCGGACCTTCACGTCGACACGGTCACCGCGATTGGTACCCGCAGTGTGAGCTGGCGGAGCCCCGACCTGGAGGCCTCGCTCCCCGCACTGCAAGCAGCTGGGGTGAATGTCGTCGTTCAGGCGGCATGGATCCCGCGGGGCGACCCCAATCCGCGTGGTACTGCCCTCGGGAAGCTCCGTCGAATTCGAAACATGGTTCTCCAAAGCGGCCACGTTGCGGCGATCGTTACCGGTCCTGCCCAGCTGGAGGCAGTGCTCGCCGAGGGTCGAATCGCCGTGGTCCTGGCCCTGGAGGGGGGCACGGCGCTGACCGAAGGCCGCGAGACCTTGGACGAGTTGCGGGCCCTCGGCCTGTCCATGGTCGGGCCGACGTGGTCGGAATCCTCTGCCTATGCCGATTCCTCGTCTGAGCCGCGGGCTGAGGGGGGTGGACTGACGGATAAGGGCCGCGCCCTGGTCCGCTGGTCCAACGAGCTGGGCTTGATGATCGACGTAAGCCACATGAGCGACCGGGCGACGGCTGAAACGATTGCGGTGTCCAAGGCGCCAGTCCTTGCCTCGCACTCCAACGCAAAGGCTCTGTGCGACGTGCCACGCAACCTCAACGACGAACTGCTGCTGGCCATCGCCAAGAAGGGCGGTCTGGTTGGGGCGATGTTTCACGGGCCCTTTGTCGTTGCGGGGCGCGAAGCGAAGCGGGCCGATGTAGTTCGGCAGATTAACGCTCTGGTGGATCGCATCGGGGCGAACCATGTCGGCATCGGCTCGGACTTCGACGGCATCATCCAGGCGCCAGACGGCCTGAAGACCAGCGCCGACTTAGGCGCGCTGTGGACCGATCTGCGTCGGGGCGGCCTCTCGGCTCAGGACCTTCGTTGGATCCAGGGGGAGAGCTTCCTGCGCTATTGGAGGGCCGTCACTGCGGCAAGCGGGCCCTCTTGAGCCCCTGGTCGCTTCGGAATGGTGGTGCTACAGTCCGCGCCAACTTCGGAGGTTCCATGACCCGCTTGTTCCCGCTCTCCGCCCTCTTGCTTTTGGCTTTGTCCCTCGTCGCCTGTAACGAACCGAGCGGCGGCCTCGGCGACGACGACACGGGTGACGACGACACAGGTGACGACGACGACACGGGTGACGACGACGACACGGGTGACGACGACGACACGGGTGACGACGACGACGCCGTATCGGAGCCAGCGGTTGCAGCGGTCCACCCCGAGGACTCGGCTACCGACGTCATCGTCACCGACCTACTCTGGGTGGACTTTGACGAGGCGGCCGAGGGCGCGACCATCACCGTCACCGCC
>CAZQTQ010000235.1:5284-6991 GCA_964596025.1 uncultured Rickettsiales bacterium | reverse complement strand
CCACGATCCGGCTTCCCGAAACCAGCGCGCGCGGGCGGCCGGAGATCCCAAGCTCTTCGTTTCCCCGGCGGTCCGTCGCTTCGCTCGCGAGCACGACGTGGACCTGTCGCTCGTCGAAGGCACGGGCCAGTTCGGACGCATTACCCGAGGAGACATCGAGGCCTTTGCCGGGGGGGGGGGAGCGGGTACGGGCTTCGCGTCCCCGCCGGGTGGCTACGCTCCCGGCCTGCGAATCCCCCTGGGCGGCTTTGCACGCCGCATGGTTGTTCCCTTTGATCCGGAGATCGTGGCTCGCTTTGCACCCGAGCAGTTCCCCGGGGACACCCTCGAGCCGCTCAGCCCCTTGGGCCGGGCCATGGCCGAGCACATGGCCTACACCTGGTGGCGGGCGCCGCATGTCTCGACCCTCGTAGAGGTGGACATGCACCGGTTGGCCCAGGCTCGGCACGAAGCGCGCGAGAGCTTTCAGGCGGAGACGGGCGCCAAGCTCAGCTACACCGCCTGCATCGGTCACACCGTGGCCAGGGCGCTGAGCCGGCACCCTGGCTTCAACAGCTCGCTGACCGACGACGGACGGCGCATCATCCACAAGCGAGTCAACCTGGGGATTGCGGTGGCGCGGCCGGACGGCGGCCTGGTGGTGCCGGTCATTCATGGGGCCGAGGAGCTGAGCTTGGCGGAGCTCGCCCAGGCCTTGCAGGCCAAGATCGACAAGGCACGTGACCGGAAGCTCGTGGCCGGAGACCTGAGCGGGGGGACCTTCACCATCACCAACGTGGGCTCCAACGGAAACCTCGCATCGACCCCGCTCATCAACCAGCCTCAGGTGGGGATCCTGGCCATCGGCGTGGTTCGCAAGCGCGTCGTCGTGGTCTCGGGTGCTCAGGGCAAGGACGAGATGGCGATTCGCCCGATGATGTTCATGACCCTGACCTACGACCACCGCGCCAACGACGGCTCGGCCTCAGGGCGCTTCTTGCGCGATCTGCGTAAGGGCTTGGAGCAGTGGAAGGTCTGAGCCTCCAGGGTGGCGAGCTGCTGTTGTGGGGCTACGGTCCCTTTGAAGGCTGGCCTCACAACTCGACGATCGACGTCACTGCGGACGCGGCCGAGATGCTGCGAGGCAGCGGGGTCCGTGTCCAACGCCAGATTCTAGAGGTCGCCTTGGAGCCGGTGCGCGCGGCGGTGGACTTGGTAGCCCAAGGTCCGCTCCCGGGGGCGGTGCTTGCTTGCGGTCTGAGCGGCGGCTCCGATTGCGTCGAAGTGGAGATGACGGGCCACAACCTCGCGGATTTTCGCGGGCCCGACCTTCGGGGCCACCACGCGAAGTCGGAGCTGCTGGTTACCGGCGCAGCGCCCACACTCGAGGGGACTGTGTCCTGCCCGTCGGTGCTGGCCGCGCTGGCTCAGGCGCAGGTTCCGGCCCGTCGTTCCGACGACGCAGGTCGCTACCTGTGCAATGCCGTCTACTTTTTCGCCCTCGACCAGTTGGGCCGACGGGGGATCCCCGTCCTCTTCCTGCACCTGCCGCCCGATCGCGAGCTGGCCGAGCGGGTGGGTGGGGTGTTTCCGGGACGGGACCAAGGGCTCGTTCCGATGGACCGGGAGGTCCAAGTTCGAGGACTTGCGGCTGTGGGGCGCTTGCTGCTCGACGGATCTGCGGCGATGTCCGATGAGCCGGTCATCCGTGGCGCCGGCCCCACGAGC
>CAZQTQ010000235.1:0-5274 GCA_964596025.1 uncultured Rickettsiales bacterium | reverse complement strand
TCTGTCCCCTCTGCCGTTGAAGCTGGGCTTCTCGGCTTGGCTGTGCTCGGACTCTTGTTCGCCGCCTGCGATCCCCCGCAGCCCCGAGCGCAGGTCAAGAAGCCCTTTCCGATGGCGGATGCGGTGGCGACACCGTCGCCGTCGGCGGGGCAGGCCTCCGAGTCTAGGGGTGCTTCCGCGGCGGAGGGGCCTCCGCTCTCGGCCGAGGACGGGCCTCCCACTCCTGCAGAACTCGTCGCCCAACTCGAGGGCGATATCCAGCGCTTGGAGGCAGGACAGCAGGGACTCAACGCAGCTTGGCGCGCCGTACGGGCAGCCCACCGCGAGGCGGAGAAGGACCGCTTGCGCAGCGATGACCTGCGTGCGGCGGCCGGGGAGTTGCAGCGGCGGGCGCGGGAGCAGCGGGAGCTGGCGGCTCGGGTCAAGAACGTGTCGCTCCGTCTGCGCGCCTTGGCGGCAGCCCTGCCGGAGGGAGAGAATCTGGTGGAGCCCCGGTCGCCTAATGCGAAGGCCGATTCGGTCCCATCGCCCGCCCCACCGCCGGCCACGCCACCGACGCCATGACTGGCATCACTCTCGAGTACCGCGGCTGGGGCACCTTCGCACTGGAGGCCGACCGCGGCCCCCGGGTCGTCATCGACCCCTGCATCAGCCCGCTCCTGGGCTGGCCTCATGCGCGGATGGAGCACTGTCGCGGCGATCTCTTCCTCCTGACCCACGGTCACCACGAGCACATCCGGGACATCCACCGCATCGCCAGGCGCCACCCTGCACCGTTGGTCGCCCCGCCTCAGGTTGTGGACTACCTCGTACGAAAGCGCGGCATGGACCGCAGCGACTTTTCGGTGGCGCACCCCGATGCCCCGGTCGAGGCCGTGGGGCTGTCCGTCACCGGGCGCTCCTTCCCTCACCTCGAAAAGCACGACGTTGCCGGAAAGGTCGGGGTCTTGGCCCAGGGCAAGCTCTTGCGGGCTGTCGCCACCGTCGCTCGGAACCTCCCGTCTCTGGCCCGCACCTGGACGGTCATCCACGATCAGCCGGAGGAGGGCCCGTTCTTGGCCTACGACATTCGCTTTGAGGAAGGACCGCGGGTCTTCGTGAGCTGCGAGGCCTTCACCCACCTGCTCGATCCGAGCAAAGTGGCTGCTTGGGCTGAGGGCCCGCCGATCGACCTGGCCGTAGTTGGGGTAGAAACCGGCCAAGAAGAGGTGGCCGCTGCCCACACCCGCGCACTCTCAGCCCGCAGTGTCGTGGCCGCTGCCGTCCACGCCCCGTTTGAAGACTTCTACTCCAGGCCACCCGTCGAGCCGAGCCGCTTCCTCGCTGCGGGCGAGGCGGGCTGGGCCTTTTGGACGGCCGGTCACTGCGGGAACTTTCCCTAAGCGACGGCCCCCGCCTTGATCGCTGCGACCACGGACGGATCTGCGAGCGTCGAAATGTCGCCCAGTTCATCAGGGCAGCCCTCAGCGACCTTGCGGAGGATGCGGCGCATGATCTTGCCCGAGCGGGTCTTCGGGAGGCCGGGGACGAACTGGAAGCGGTCGACCTTGGCATGGGCTCCGATGGAGGTACGCACCAGCTCCTGTAGGTTTGATTGGACTTCAGTCGACGGGGAGTTCCCGGGCTCCAAGACCACGTAGGCGTAGACCCCTTGGCCCTTGAGCTGGTGAGGGAAGCCGACGACAGCGCACTCTGCGACGCCGTTCGAGCTTACGACCGCCGACTCGAACTCGGCGGTTCCCATGCGGTGGCCCGAGACGTTGATGACGTCGTCGACGCGCCCGGTGATGCAGTAGTAGCCCTGGCCATCACGCCGGCAGCCGTCGCCGGTGAAGTACTTGCCGGGGACGTCCTGGAAGTAGGTCCGAACGTAGCGCTCGTGGTCCCCCCACACCGTCCGCGCGATGCTGGGCCAGGCGTGGGTCATGCAGAGTCGGCCTTGGCCTGGGCCGCGGATTGTGTGCCCGTCGTCGTCGACCAACACCGGCAGGATGCCGGGAAGCGGGAGGGTGGCGAAGCTCGGCGCCGTCGGTGTGGCGGGAGCGATGGGCGAGATCAGGATTCCCCCGGTCTCGGTCTGCCACCAGGTGTCCACGATGGTGCAGCGCTTCTCGCCGACCACGTCGAAGTACCAGTGCCAGGCGTCGGGGTTGATGGGCTCGCCGACGGTTCCCAGCACGCGCAGGCTGCTGCGGTCGTGGCGGGTCACGAAGTCATCGCCACGGGCGGCAAGCGCCCGAATGGCTGTGGGCGCGGTGTAGAAAATCGTCACCCGGTGGCGCTCGACGAGGTCCCAGTAGCGCCCCGCGTCCGGGTAGGTGGGGATGCTCTCGAACATCAGCGAGGTCGCGCCGTTGGCCAGCGGTCCGTAGACGATGTAGGAGTGCCCTGTAATCCACCCCACGTCGGCCACGCAGGCGTAGACGTCGTCCTCTCGCAGATCGAAGACGGTGCGGTGGCTGTACTGGGTGTAGGTGATGTAGCCGCCGCAGCTGTGCACCAAGCCCTTGGGCCTCCCCGTCGAGCCCGAGGTGTAGAGGATGAACAGCGGATCTTCGGCCTTGCAGACCGTGGCCTCTCGGGTGTCGGGCATGCCGGAGGTGGCCTCATGCCACCACTGGTCCCGTCCTTCGACCCAGCCGATCTCAGCCCCCGTGCGTCGGTAGACGAGGACCTTTTCGACTTGGTCCAGACCGTCAATCGCCTCGTCGGTGACGGCCTTAAGCGGGATGATCTTGCTCCCCCTGAGCCCTTCGTCTTGGGTGATTACGACCCGTGCGCCCGAGTCGAGGACGCGGTCTCGCAGCGAGTCGGCGGAGAAGCCGCCGAAGACCACTGAGTGGATGGCCCCCAGGCGAGCGCAGGCCAGCATTGCGATGGCGGCCTCGGGCACCATGCCCATGTAGAGGATGACCGGATCGCCGTGTCCCACGCCCAGGGCGGCCAGCGCGCCGGCAGCTCGGCAGACTTCGGCGTGGAGGGCGCGGTAGGTCAGGCTCCGGTTCTCGCCCGGTTCGTCGCCCTCCCAGAGAATGGCGCACTTGTCGCCCCGGCTCTCGAGGTGCCGGTCCAGACAACTCTCAGTGACGTTCAAGGTCCCGTCGGCGTACCAGCACAGGGGCTCATCGACCACCGAACGGAAGTTGCCCTGCAGGCCCTGGGTGGGCGCCGTCCGCCAGGCAACCCGTTCCCGGGTCTCTGCGAGCCAGAAGCTGTCTGGATCGGCGCTGGCCTCGAGGTAGTGGCGCCGGTAGGCGTCCATGGAGTCGATGGGGTTCGGCGAGCCCTCGTGGACGCGGGCTGGGACGGCGGTCGTCTCGGTCATGATCCCTCCGTGGGGCCGGGAGTCTAGCGCTGTGTCGTCACCGGGGCGAGGGGGATGAGATCACTCCCTGCGGGGTTCCAGTGCTGTCCACTCGCTCAAGCTCCCCCCGTTTCCTGCTCTGGCTCGGATCTCGACCTTCAGGTTCCGAATCACCCGAATCGCCTTGCGGTTGCCGCCGTCGGGAATTCGCATGCGCGCATGCAAGGTCCAGCGGCCGGGTCCTGGCGTGAAGCCGAAGGCGTCGACGGGAGCCACGTCCCGGAAGCCGCTCTCCTGAAGGATTCCTGCGGCCTTGTAGGCGAACTGGACGGAGTTGTTGACCTTGTCCTCCCCCACCTGGCGCCTCTCGGTGACGGCCACTGTCAGGGTTTTTTGGGCGACCTTGCCTTGGGGGCCCTCCACCCAGAGGTCGACCAACACCCGGTAGCGGAGGCTGGTCTTGGCCCAGCCCATGAGCTGTGCTGCGTCGGTCTCGAAACCGAGGCGAACGTTGTGTCGGGGCCCTGCCGCTGCGGTAGTCGCTTCCCAGGAGAGGACCTCGCCCTCCCGTCCCGAGGGTCGCTGGACAGGCAGTGCCACGGGATCGGCAGCCGCACAGCCCGAGAGGCAGCCCGCCAGGGTCAGCAGCAAGACAACGGCGAATTTCGATAGGGGCCAGGCACGGCGCATGGGCGCATGAGACCACGGTCTCGACGACCGGGCCAAGTGGGGTGGCGTGGTGTCGCTCCGTACCGCCGGCCCCGTCCTTGACAGTGCGCGATCCTGGCGTCTACCGTTCGGGCACTTGCTCTGTGGAGCCCAACCCTCTCTCAGAGCAGTGCCGAGCCAACCATGGGCCTTTTCAGCAATTACGTGAACTCCAGCCTCAGCGACGCTGCAATTCCCTATCTCCGTGAACCGGTCGAAGGAGTCTTCGACGAGGTCATCGAGCACAAGGGGCTACCTACGCGCGAGGTCTTTCGCGATCTGCGCAACCGCGTCGACATGGTCGATTACCATTTGCGTGAGGCCACCAAGAAGCTGAATGAGTTGAAGAAGTCCCTCCGGGGGGTTGCAGCGAAGGTCGAGGAGGCCCGCCCGCTCCTCGGAGACAAGTAGGGGTTCGCCCCGAAAGGAAGAATCGGTGGGAAACTTCACCCGTTTCGTTTTCGGAGGGATGGCAGATCGCCTCGTCCCTGTGATCCACACCCCGGTCGAGGACATCATTTATGAGGTTCTAGACCAAAAGGGGCTGCCAACCCGCACTGAGGTTCGCGATCTCCGCAACAAGCTCGATCGACTCGAGAAGACGATCTCGGAGCTGACAAAGGCCTTGGAAGGGCTCCAAGACGAGGTGGACAAGGTTGGCTCCTCGGCGGAGCAACTACTCACCCAGAGGCCCGGCACGGGGACGAAGAAAGGAACGAAGGCATCGAAGGCATCGAAGGCATCGAAAGCCCGCGATCCTGGGTCCCGTAGCCGCAAGACGGATCCGGCGCAGCGCATCTGCAAGAAAGACGACTGCGACGGTAAAGTCCGGGCCAAGGGCTTCTGCGGCAAGCACTACCAGAAGTACAAGAGGGGCACGTTGGAGGGCTGGGTCTGTGAGGATGGGTCCACCACCCACGGCGAGGTCCGCTACATGGTCGACAAGAAGGCGGCGGGTCAGGCCGTCGAGACGCGGTACGACGGGGACGAAGTCATCTTCTTGTTGCCCGAATCTGGGGGCAAGACTCTCCGCGTCCACGTCAACAAAGTTCGCATCGACTGAGCAGCGCTCCCCCTCCCACCCACCTTTGACCGGGGTCCAACGATGTCGCGAACTGTCTCCGCTCTCTTCCTCTTCGTTCTGTTGGCCGTGGTTGCCTGCAACACCAATGTGGCTACCTGGGGTGACGACGACGACTCGGGCAGTGGCGACGACGACACCTCGGGCGACGACGACACCTCGGGCGACGACGACACCTCGG
>CAZQTQ010000234.1:0-6993 GCA_964596025.1 uncultured Rickettsiales bacterium | reverse complement strand
ACGGTGCACTCGCCCCTGCCCTATATCGTACTCGACCCGGACGACCCGCTCCTGGGCGCTTGGTCTTGCCCTCTTCGGCTCCTTTCTGAGCCTGCTCCCGCTTCCGCCGGGGGTACTCGGTCACCTGTCGCCGCAGGCTCTCGCCATCTGGGAAGCAGCCGGCAACCTTCGTGCATGGCCCACAATCCACCTCGATCCAGGGGCCGGATCACTCGGCCTGATCCGCCTGCTCACGGGAGCGACCGTTGCGGCGGCCTGCGCCCAACGCCTTCAGGCCCGGGGTTGGCCTCGGCGAATGCTGGGCCTCATTGCTGTGGCCGGTTTCCTCGCCGCTTCCACTGCCATTCTTCAGACCGTCTACGGCAGCTTCCCAGTCCTGCGGCTCTTCCCAGGTGTCAGGCCCCCCTCCACGACCTTTCTCCCTCCCCTGATCAACGCCAATCACTGGGCGGGGTACACAACCCTGGGTGCCCTCGTCTCCCTCAACCTCAGCTTCAGCGCAAAAGAGAGCCCACCGGTTCGCCTGCTTGCAGGAGTCGCGGCCTGCGCACTGGCAGCAGCCGCTGTGGCCGGGGGCTCACGTGGAGCACCCATCGGGCTCCTCGTGGGGACGATGACAACGCTTGGGTTGCGGCTCCTCGGCAGCCGCAACCGCTCCGCTCGACGCAAAGCCCGGGATCGCTTGGCCCCGCGGGCAATCATCGTGACCGCGGCCATGGCTACCGCCGGAGCCTGCGTGTGGATCGTTGTCGCCCAGACTCCGACCTCGCTTAGTCCCCACACCGGCCTAGAAGTGGGTGGACTCGAAGACGAGGGTCGTCTTCGACTCCTGCCAAGTGCACTGGCCCTCATCGAGCCATTCAAGTGGACGGGAGTGGGGAGAGGTGGCGTCTACGACGTCCTTCCGCGCTACCAAGAGTTCGGCACCCACCAGGTGCTGAGATGGATCGAGGTCTTTCCTCTCGACGTCCTCGCAGCCTACGGCCTCCCTGTTGGCGGTGCGCTTCTCTTGAGCCTCCTCTGGCTCCTGCTGGGGGCGGTCCGCTCCAGCCTGCAGGATCCGGACCGGGCTGGCGCAGCAGGTGCCTTGGTAGCGCTGGCCGTCCACGAACTGGCCGACTTCTCTACTGAAACCGGTGTGGTCTTCATTACGTCTATCGTGCTGGCGTCGGTGGCCTTGGGAAACTCATCCCAACGACCCGCCCGTCGCTCACTTCCTGCCGCAGTTGGGGCCCTTCCCCTTGTCGCCCTCCTCGTGCTGCAGCCCGCCTTACGACACTGGGACGCCGGCAGTTGGATGGCGCAAGCCAGAGCCGAGGTTGAACGCAACGAAAGAACTTGGGAAGAAGTGGCCAACGAGAGCCGGCGTTGGCACCCCGCCTCCTTTCCAAACGCCCTGTACATTGCCGAAGCCTATTCCGAAAACGGCTCCCTAGACAAAGCCCTTCCGTGGCTCAACCGTGCCCAACAGCTGGCCCCCAAACATCCCCTGCCCCACCTCATGACAGCCCGCCTTCTGCGAGCAATTGGCGCTAAGGATCAAGCTCTGGTGGAGTACCGTCTGACCCTAGAGCACGGTTGGAACAGCCATGCCCGGAGTGTCCTCGGCGAACTCAGCCGCAGCTACCCCAATGTGGACGACTTTCTAGGGGCTCTGCCGAACAACCAGCCAGAGTCTCTCGGCATCGCTGCTCTGGTCCTGCAGGATATCCCTGACCCGCGAGCTCGGGAATTGGGACTCAAGGCTCTAGAGGAGACTAGACAGTTTCCCGCCTCCCTCGTCGCCGGAGCCTGGGCCCTCTACAAGGAAGGGCGGGGAGACGAGGCGAAACAGGTAGTCCGAGATGCCTGGAAGCGTACGGACCTGAGTTTGGGCGTCCGCTTTCGCCTCGCCAAGATCATTGGCAATGCTGGCGATCGGAAGACAGAGCTCGACTACCTCGAGTACATGTGCGGCACACTGCACGCCAACGACCCTTGGATTTGGCTCCACCTGGGACGCGTCCGAATCGAACTCGGCGATCGTCCCGGCGGCCGCATTGCGCTCCGGAAGGCCCGTTCTGGTCCGACGGAGGGACGCTTCACGGCGCTCAGCCTGCTCGATGAGGCCAAACTCGAACATAAGGCCGGACGCTCTGAGTTCGCTGTACAGCTGGCCGAGCGTTCACTAGGGGTCGACGGCAGCATCCTGGAGGCGCACCTTCTCATCGCTACCCTGCAACTCGAGATGGGTCGACTGGACCGCGCATCGCGAGCCCATCGACGGGCTCAAATCCTCGCACCGCGAAACGCCCAAGTCGTAGCTCTCGGCGCTCGAGTCCTGGAGCGGAAGCAGCGAGTCGATAAGATAGCGTCCGAACGGGAAGGGGAACGCCAAGCCCGCTGACTAGAGCTCAGCCGAGCAAGGCTCAGACCCCGGTGCGGCTGATGAGAACCACACCGACTACGATGACGGCGACGCCGAGCAGTCGGACCGGAGTCACCTGTTCACCCAAGAGAACGAAGCCCAGCCCGAGTGCCATGACGTAGCCGAGGCTCATCATTGGGTACGCAAAGTTGACCTCGACGCGGCTCAAAGCCATCAGCCAGAAGATCAGGCTCGCGACGTAGCACACGCCCCCAGCGTAGAAGCCCCACGTGGTCAGGACCTTCCGGGCAATCGGCAGAGCGTTCTCCAAGGCGAAGGCGAAGCGACCCACCTCTTCCATGGCGAACTTCAAGAAGATCTGCGCCAGGGCGTTCAGCGCCACGCCGGCGAAGATGATGGGAAGGGTACGAATGCTCTCGTTCACGGCAGCGGCTCCGGGGACAGGTAGCGGGACTGGACAAAGGTGATGGCCCGCTCGATGTGAGCGAGGTCAAACGGCTCCTGGGGCCGCATCTCGACGGAGACCCGGTCCGCGTAGTTCGCCGCACGCAGGGCATCGGCAAAGGCCTGATGATCGACAGTACTCTCGCCGCCCACCGGCCCGAGCCAGGGTTCAGTCACGTGGACATGAATGGGCCGCCGGCGCTGAATGACCTCCGCCGGATCGTCGCCAGCAAAGTCCATACAGGCCGCGTCGAGGTGCAACTGGAAGCCTGTTTCCGCCACGTCGTTCACCATCTCGACGGCGTCGCCTGCCGACGTAATGAAGTCCGCGGCGTAGTCGGTGGGGTTGGCTTCGAGCACCAGATGGGTTCCACAAGCCGCGGCCTTGCGCCCCAATTCGCCGAAAAAGTCGACCGCGATCTCCCAAGCGCTCGCGTTGTCGAGCCCCCGGCGCTGGCGGTTCTTGGGCGAGCCAAAGACCAAGGCCTTGGCGCCTAGCGCACCGCCGATCTCGATGATTCGGCTCAGGTAGCGGGTCGTCTCGTGACGCCGGTCTGCGCTCTCGAACAGGGTCAATTCGGGATGGCCGTAGAGCAGCGACTGCATGGCCACGATCTCAATGCCGCGCTCGCTCCAAGCACGGCGTACCAGATCCACCTCGGCCGGTCTAACCTCTGTCGGACTCTCCCAGAGCTTGGTCGGCGCAACCTCGATGCCGTCCACGCCGAGACGAGTTAGCAAATCGCCGACCTCCGGATCTCTCTCAGTCGGCCAGGCGATGTTCGAGATGGACGCCTTCACCGGGAAGCCTCCCCCGCCCGTTCCCGGGCGACAAAGGCAGCGATCTGCTCCAGCACCTGCTCCTTCCGGACGATGTAGCCGCCACTTCCCCCGTACAGGTCGCTGTGCACCGTGCGCGCATCGTACGACGGTGCCGGGTAGCCGGGATCGTTGTCGAACTCAAGGCCGAAGGCTTGCCGGCAGACCTCGTGGATGGCCACAGGCTCCGTAAAGAGATTGACCAGGCCCAGGCCCGCATCCCGCGCCGTCTCGATGTCGTCCCAGATCGTGTCCAAGCCGTAGAACTGGTAGCAAGCCCGGCTGTGGATTTTGTGGACGTCGTTGTCGTTCAGGAAATCGAAGATGGCGTTCTTCTTGATGCCCGTTCCAAAGAGCCCTGGCAGGCGGACGACGAGGTGGCAAGGGAAACGGTTTCGAACGAACTCTTCCAGCTCATAGCGGTGCCGGCCATAGGCGTGGTGTTTTGTCGCATCGATGGCGGTCTCTTCGTCCGCTCCATCGAGCGAGGGGTAGACGTCGATAGTGCTTATGAGGATTAGTTCGTCGATCCGAGCGGCGTCCAGCGCCGACATCAGCCGCGCCAGGCCCGCCTTGTCACCTTCTGGATCGCGGTTGGCGATCCACTTGGCAGCCGGCGCTCCGGCGCAGACGAGCCGGTCGAAGCGTTTGCCGGCGAGCTCCTCGATGTTCTTGGAGTTGTAGACCGCATCAAAAGAGGTCTGCTGCCGCAGGTTTCCTCCGACAAAGCCCGTGTAGCCAACGAGGGCTGCGCTCACGACCCCCCTCCGTCCTGCGAGTCGGCGCTGCCCGTCGTGCTGCTCAAGACGTTTCGCCGTTGCAGATCCGAGAGCATCACTGAGCTCTTGCTCTCGTCGCCGACGTGGTAGATCGGCCGATTCGTCGTCTCGTCGATGAGACGCCCCATGTACTCGCCGAGCAGCGCGAGGACGACGAACAAGAGGCCAAACAGGACGCTAGTCGTCAGGGCTGTCGTCATCCAGCCCTCTGCAGTACGCCCCTCGCGCAGCACCCAGACAGCCACGGCGTAGACCGCATAGACAAAGGACAACAAGCTGCCGACGAGGCCAAGCGCGCTCGCGAGACGAAGCGGGGCGGTGGAGTTGGTAACGACGAGCGAAGTGGCCCGCCCCAAGGCCGGCAGCACCTGCTTGTCGAAGCCTTTGCCGTCGACCGCCGCCTGCTGGTAGCGGAACTCCCCGGTGGCATAGCCGATGTCGATGGCCAGTGTCGCGAAGTAGCGTCGGCGCTGACGGTTGCTGATCAAGGCATTGACGGCCTGCCGACTGAAGAGACGAAGTTCAGTGGCTCGTGGGTTGAGGGGCACCCGAAGAACCCGGCGCACCCCCCGAAAGAAGACCCCTCTCAAGAGACGATAGAGCAATCCACCACGAGCCCGCTCGACAACCCCCGTGACGACATCGAGGCCACCTTCAGCAGCCATCTCGACCGGCTGGGGGACCACCTCAGGAGGATCGAGTCGCGGGTCCAGAACAACGACGTAGTCACCAATCGCCGAATCCAGTCCCGCGGTAATCGCCACCTCGATCCCCGACGGCCGCGACAAGCGAAAGCTCCTGGCGCAGCGCAGCCGCCTGAGAATACCGTCGATGACCTCGGAGGTTGCGTCCGAAGAGCAGTCGTCGACGAGAACGACCTCGTAGTCCGTGTACTGGGCTTCCAGCAGGGCCAAGGTCCGCTCCACAACGGGCTCCAGGTATCCCGCGGCGTTGCGCAAGGGCATGACTGCAGTTACGAAGACATCCAGGCGGCTCACGTCCAGCCCCTCCACTCGTCCAGAATCGAGACGGCATCGTAGACGTTATCGATCTTCCCGCCGAGGACCAGGTGCAGACCGTCCAAGCCCACGTCCCTCCGGAAGAGGATGGGACGGCTGTCGTTGACTTCGCTCCGAGGCATGACCGTCTTCACTTCCCAGAGCGAGTCCTCGTAGCGGCACTCCCGCAGGATCGGCATGTAGCGGGCAGCATCGCGCACCATGTGGGGAAAGGACGTCCGCTTCTCGGCCTCAGCCAAGACCTGCGCCGAATCGTGGGGACTCTCTCCGTCCCGGTCCCGCCAGGCGAAGTGCGGGGTATAGCGCACGTGGCTCAGGCTGTGGAGCCCGCGGGGCGGGAAGGGCATGCAGGAGAAGAACGGCCCACACATCACAGTGATGCCTCGTCCGCGGACCGGTTCGGGGACCTCGACGAGACAGAGTTCGGTCAGTTCGTGCTTCAGGGGCACACAGGGTAGTCCGGAGGCGGCCAGCGGCCGGTTGAGCCCGGAGTAGCTGCAGTTGAGGACCTCGCCGACCTCCAGGTTCTCTTCTCCCTCCGGCGACCGAAGGACGACCTCAAGCCCAGCGTCGCAAGCGCGAAGAGAGACCGCCTCGGTCTGAAGCCTCACCTGGACTCCGGCCGCCTCGACCCGAGCGGACATGACGCGAGCCAGCGCTGAGGCGTCAAAGGCACACTCCTGGGTCTCGAAGACGTCCTCGACGAAGGCTGGGTCAAAGAGGCTTCGGCTCGTGCTGGAAGCTTGCTGAATGGGAGCGCCGATCCGCTCCATGAAGCCTCGGAACTGGGCAGCTGAGACCTTGGAGAAGCGTCGACCGATGGCGTAGAGCTTCTCGAAGTCGTCGACCACACAGTCCTGGAATTCCTGCGTAAAGCGGGGGTAGTTCACCTTCGACCGATAGGCGGTCAGCACGCTTCGTGGGTAGTGATAGCCATGGTGGACACGCGCTTGGTTGGAATACGAGGCGCGGCCCATGGGCCGCTGGCCCTTCTCGACCACCAGGACCCGCTGGCCGCGGCGCGCGAGATGCTCGGAAAGGTAGAGACCAATAAAGCCCCCGCCTACGACGAGCCACAGCGGCGATCGGCTCACGTACTCCCCGCAACGACCCGAGCGCCCCACACCCCAAAGCACCAGGCGGAAAGGGGCACAAAGCCGGCGTAGAAGCACATCAAGACGAGATGGGTGTGGGCAACGGAGTGCGCAGGCATGACTAGCGGCCAGGTGCTGCCGGCTAGAAAGGCGTAGACCATGGCCGCGAGCAGGGGGCGGAGCGGTGGGCTCGACACCACCGCGGAGACGGCCGAGCTGGGATGAACCACAGACGCAAATACCGTCGCAGCCAGGAAGAGGGAGGGGACAAGGGCCACGTGCGCGACCATGCGGGCCATGGCGAGCGCGGGTTCGTAGAGCAGAAGTCCTGTCACAATCATAATCTCCGCCATGTCGCCGCTGCCCCCTCCCCCCGCCGCACGGACACGCACCCGCTCGAGCATCACCTCGGGGCTGTAGTCCGGGCCCAGATGGAGGGCCATGAGGCCGTGGTGCAGCGCCAGGACAAC
>CAZQTQ010000233.1:0-7001 GCA_964596025.1 uncultured Rickettsiales bacterium | reverse complement strand
TGGGCGACTCCGAACCCCTGGGCGTCGCCCGGCTCAACCGCCTGGACGGCTTCTCCCCCGTCCAGAGCCTCTGGTTCCAGCCCAGGGTAGAGATCGACCCAACCAGCCTGCCGAGCCTGGACCAGCTGGACGCCTCGCTCGCAGCGGACACTTCGATTGAGCTCTGGAATCTCACCTCCGGCCAGCGCATCCGCCACTTCGCCGAACTCGACGCCTATCCGACCGCCACGCCGTCCAGCCGTGCGCTGCTGATACGGCCTCAAGAACACATGGGGTTTGGCCAGCGCATCGGTGTCGTCGTTACCAACGCGGTGACCCAGCTGGACGGGTCTCCACTCGAGGCCTCCTCCAGCTTCGAGGCCCTGTGGACTGGCGAGAACGCCGAGGGCCGCGACCAAGCCCTTCGCTCGCACTACGCCGACCTGCGAAGACAGCTCGAGGAGCTGGGCGTCGATGCCAGCCGAGTGGTGCTCGCCTGGGACTTTCAGACCGCCACCGAGAGCGCAATCCGTGCCCCGCTGGACCGCGTGATCCAGGCGATGCGGGATTCCCTGCCGCAAGAAGGAAACGTCTCCGTCGACGTCGAGGTCAGCCGGTTCGAGGACAGCGAGGCGAACGGCACACCGCCCCCAGGCCTCTGGCGAGAGGTCCGCGGCTCCTTCCTGTTCCCCCAATTCCTCTGGGCCGAAGACGGGAGCGATGACGCAAACTCGGATCACGACAGCGGCCTCTTTCGTCTCGATGAGGGAGGCCTTCCCCTGCTCCGCGACGAGGCGCCTGCCTACTTCACCCTGACGGTTCCCGAGTCACTCAAGGACGCCGCCGCCGGCAGCGCGCCCTTGCTCATCTTCGGGCACGGGCTCTTCAGCTCCCCCCAGGACTACATCGCCTCTACCACCGACCAGAGCGGGGTCATGGATGTCTGCGACCGCATCGGGGCGGTCTGCCTCGGCGGCGAGTGGCGGGGTCTGACGGAGCGAGACCGGCCCGACATTCTGCGGGTCACCGGCGACCTCAGCCGCTTCCCACTCGTCACCGACAAGCTCATCCAGGGGGTGGCCAACCAGATGGCCTTGGCCCGCCTGGCCCGGACCTCCTTCGCTGGCGAGTCCTTCCTCCAGACCGCCGACGGCTCCGGATCACTCATCGACCCGAGCCGCATCTACTACTACGGAATCTCCTTGGGCGGCGTCGAAGGCGCCACCTTGCTCGCCAACTCCGAGATCGTCGATCGCGCGGTCCTGCACGTGCCGGGCTCGGTGTGGTCGCAGCTCTTAGAGCGCTCCTCCAACTGGTTGCCCTTGGAGAGTTTCCTGCTCGAGACCCTGCCCGACGCCGCCTCCCGCCAGCTCATCTACTCAGCAATTCAACTGCTCTTTGATCCCGTCGACCCCATCCACTACACCGAGGCGATCACCCGACACCGAAGCGGAGGCACGCCGGAGAAGTTTGGGCTCTGGCAGGTCTCGGTGGGCGACGAGCAGGTGATGAACTTCACCGCAGACATCCTGGCCCGAACCGCAGACATCCCCCTGGTGACTCCTTCACCCTACGCTGGAGCCGGCGACCTCCGCGAGTTGGTGGCCCCCGACGAGACCGAAGGCCCGGTGAGCGGGGTGTTCCACTTCGACCCCCAAAAGAAGCTGCCGTCGTCTGACAACCGACCGGCGGAAATCACGGGCGCTCACGACGGCATTCGAACCACTGAAGAGGTCAAAGCACAGACTGTGGCCTACCTCACCGAAGACGGGGCCATCATCCACCCATGTTCGGGGCCCTGCGTCCTGGAAGTCGAGCGCTAGAGCGGGTCCCCGAAGGTGTGCTCGATCGTGAAGGGATTGGGGTCAGGGCAGTCCTGATCTGGGTTTGTGTCGCAGCTGAGGACGGAAGCGCTCACGGTGAAGGTAATGTCCTCACCGATGGTGAGCCCCGCCTCCGCGTCCACGGTAAAGGCGACCATGTTGCTCTGGCCGTTTTCGAGACCGAAGAGCCAACTATCTTCCTGCTTGATGGCGACCAAGGAATGGTCGCAGCTCAGGAGCGCGCCGGGGTAGTTGAAGAAATCTTCCCCTTCGTTGGTCATGTCGACCTGGATAAACAGGGTCTCCAGCTCGTTCCAGACCCCGTTCTGGCCGCCGTCGATCAGCACCGCATTGGAGAAGGTGAAGGGGCCCGGTAGGTCGGCGCTCGTGTCGTCGTCATCGCCGCTCGTGTCGTCGTCGCCAGAGGTGTCGTCATCGCCGCTCGTGTCGTCGTCGCCAGAGGTGTCGTCGTCACCAGAGGTGTCGTCGTCATCGCCGGGGGCAGAGTCATCGTCATCGCTGGAGGCAGCGGAGTCATTGTCGTCGTCGTCGTCGTCACCGGAAGCCCGGCGGTTGAGACAGGCGGTAGCCACCAGCACGAGGGCGAGGGCGAGGGCGAGGAAGGACAGCCCGAGGGCACTACTCAACCGACTCATCAATGCCTCCAAACAGGATCGAGTATCGCAGAGTCGGCAAGGACGCTGCTAGTCTGCGCCGCCCGCGTCCGCTTCCAGCCGTCGCGGGGCCGATACGATCCCATGCCCTGCCCCTCTCCCTTCATCGTCCTCCACCGGCTCTCCGGTCCGCTTGCCCTGCTCTTGCTGGCGTGCCTTACCGGCTGCGAGTCGGCCCCTCCGCCAACCCCGGGCGGAATCCCACCCCTGGGCGACGACGACGACGACAGCTCCCAGGGGGACGACGACGACTCGGCGTCCTCCAGCGATGACGATGACTCAGCCTCCCCAGGCGATGACGACGACAGCGCCGAGGAAGCCAACTACGCCCCTGCTTTCTACCCTTCGGACCGCATCCACTCCCCCATCTCCTCCTACGTCGCCGACCGCCTCTGGGACCTGGGCCTGGAGAATCCCGAGCTTGCAGGCGACGTCTTCCTCAAGGCCGGCGCATCCAGCACCGTCAGCTCCAACACGCTGCACTGCTTTGCCGGCGAATCGGTTGACCTGGGCACCTCGACCGACCTCGAAGACACGCTCGACCACTTCTTGGCCGGCGACGCCGCAGGGACGACCCCCTTCGACCGCGAGACCCTGGCGGCCCGCATCGGCCACTCCGCCGGCTGGGTAATCGACGGCGCCCCCTCGCCGCTGGTGGAGGAGTTCGAGGCGCTCAACCCCCTGTACTCCCTGGTCCACTACGGCACGAACGACATGGGCATGGGGACGACCTACGCATCGGCCATGGTCCCCTTCCACGAGAACATGATGGCGCTCATCCGCACGCTGGTGGACGAGGGTTCCGTTCCCATCCTGTGCGGCATCAGCCCCCGGGGCGACAGCGCCAACGCCGACCTGTGGGTGTCGACCTACAACGCCGCCATCCGCGGCATGGCCCAGGCCTGGCAGATCCCCTTTATCGACATCCACAAAGCCACCGCCGAGCTGGACGGCTACGGCCTGGCCGGCGACGGCATCCACCTCAACGCCTACTCCGGCGGCGCCTGCATGCTGACCAAGGCGGGGCTGGAGTACGGCTACAACGTCCGCAACCTCATCGTGCTGGAGGCCCTGGACCGGGTCCATCGGGTGGTGGGGCTGGCCGAAGAGGAGCTCGATGACGATGTCAGCACCGTGCAGGGCAGCGGGAGCCCCCAGGACCCCTTCGTCATCCACGAACTGCCCTTTGCACACGTCCAGAACACCGCGCATTCGACCCACCGGAAGCTGGAGCTGTACTCGGGCTGCGACAGCGACACGGACGAGAGCGGACCGGAGTACCTCTACCGCCTCGAGCTCGACGAAGAGACGGCTCTTCGCCTGATCGTCCTGGACGAGGGGGACGTCGACATCGACCTCCACCTCTTGGACGAGAGCGGAAGCGAGGAGGGCTGCATCGAGCGCGCCCACCAAGTCATCGAGACCACCGTCCCTGCCGGTACCTACACCCTGAGCCTCGACACTTGGGTCAACTCGACCGGCGACGAGCAGAGCGGGGAGTACATCCTCCTCGTCGTCCCCTGCACCGACGGCGACAGCGCCTGCGAATAGGGGCTGGGGAGGGCAAGGCCCCCCCGCTCCGTGCTAGACCGAAGCCATGCACTGGATGCTTGAAGCAGTGACCGCCCTGATCCGGTGGTTGGTACAGGCCCTGGGCAAGGCCCTGGCCGAAGCCACGACCCGCTTGGTGCTCAGCTTTCTCGGCGGGACCGGCGTGTAGCGAGACGCGCCGCTGCCCCCAGCCGGGGAGCTAGTAGCGGGCGACTCCGGAGTCCACCTCTTGAGACCAAGCGTCGATGCCGCCCTTGAGGTTGTGGACGTTGGTGAAGCCCTGACCTCGGAAGTCCTCAGCCACCTTCTGGCTCCGGCCGCCGTGGTGGCAATGGAAGACGAGCTTGGAGCCCTTGTCCAGTTCAGCGAGCCAGCGCTGGGTCTCGGCGTTCAGGGGGCGGGCCGCGTCGATCTTCGCCAGCGCCCGCTCGTCCTCGGGCCGCACGTCAACCAGGTGCAGATCCGTACCGGCATCCAAAGCGGCCTTGAGATCGGTCGAGTTCATCTGCTGCACCGGTAGGGGCTCGTTCGGGTTGTTGATCTGAAAGCCCTCTCCCATCGGGCCTGTGACGAAGTCCAAGACCGTCCCGTCCGCCCGCGCCGCCGAGTCGCGGGCCACCAAAAGGGTGATGCCAGCCGCCTGTACCTCCAAGTCGCCGAACATCTTGGGACCAAGGCTCAGCTCGTAGCGGAAGTTGGGGGGAACCCGAAAGCGGAGGAAGTCGCCTCCCGCCTCCTGGCTCGCCGCAGCGAGCTGGGCGGCCGCGGCTTCAGTTACCTCGATGCTGGGCGGATCTACGTCTTGTAGCTCGACCCCTATGAGCTTGTGCAGCTCGCCGCTGGTCGCCATCTCCCGAACAATGTCGCAGCCCCCTACGAACTCGTGGTCAATGAAGAGTTGAGGAAGGGTCGGCCAATCGGAGTAGTCCTTGACGCCCTGGCGAATCGCCGGGTCGGCCAGAACATCGACGGTGGTGTAGCTGTCGACCAAGCCGTCCAGAATGCCGACAACGGTCGCAGAGAAACCACAGCGCGGCATCCGGCGATTGCCTTTCATGAACAGCACGACCTGGTCTGAGTGCACCAGTTCGTCGAGACGGGTCTTCAAGGCGGGATCCATGGGCTCTTCCTTTTGCTCGCGGGGAGGGGGGAACAGTCGGGCTATCTACCCGATTCTCGAGCCGGGGTAAAGACAGGACTGCCAGGCTTGCCTGAGACTGCCGCTCGTCCATACTCCCCTCTCCACCCCGCAGCCAGGAGTCGTTATGGGCGTGTCGTTGGTCATGGGCGCAAATCGAGGGATTGGGCTTGAGTTGTGTCGTCAGCTCACGGCCCGAGGTGAGCGCGTGGTAGCGGTCTGCCGCCGGAGTTCAGACGCGCTGGAGGCCTTGGACCTCCAGATTGAGGCGGGGGTCGACCAATGTTCGGAGGACCAGGTCGCCTCCCTGGCCGAGCGCCTGGAGGGGGTAGCGCTCGACCTCGTCCTCTGCAACGCGGGCATCCTGACGAGAGAGAGCCTGGACAACCTCGACTTCGACGCCATCCGACGGCAGTTCGAGGTCAACGCCATGGGACCCCTTCGCGTCGCTTCCGCGCTCTTGCCGCGAATGTCGGCCGGCGGGAAGCTCGCGGTCGTCACCAGCCGCATGGGGTCCATCGGCGACAACAGCTCAGGCGGGCGCTACGGCTACCGGATGTCCAAGGCGGCGGTGAACGCGGCCTTCGTCTCCCTGGCCCGCGACCTGCACGAACGGGGAATCGCCGTAGCCATCCTGCATCCAGGCTTCGTACGCACCGACATGACGCGCAACAACGGGCTCATCGATCCACCGGAGTCCACCGCAGGGCTCTTGGCCCGCATCGACGCCCTGACCCTCGAGAACAGTGGCACATTTTGGCACGCCAACGGCGAGGTCCTTCCTTGGTAGGAGCTCGCCCTTTCGCTGGACAAGGCCAAAACCAAGGCTAACCTGCGCGCCATGCAGCGATACGCCCATTTTGACGCCACCGACCTCAAGACCATTTACCGGACTCTGCACCGCCAGATCCTGGAAGAGCCGGATCTCCTGGACTCCGACTTCTTGACCGGCCTTCAGACTTGGCTCCAGGCCCTCGCCAACGGGGAAGGCGTGGACGTCGGCAGCCACCGTGAATGGGACGAGTGGCTCCAGCAGGTGCACACCCCCTGCGAGCGCCGGATGAGCCAGCGCCGCAACCTGTCGTTGGTCTAGGGGCTGAGGACAAAGGGCTCGGTCGGGATTTCGACCGGCGCCTCGCTCCCATCGGGGAGCTCTACCCGGAAGCGGTAGGTCCCGCTTAGCTCCGCCTCCAGACCCAAATCCCGCCGACTGACCGCCATCGAGACCCTCCAGACGAACTGTCGTTCAGTCGCGTCCGGCGCCTCGCTGTAGGAGGGTTCGGGAAGCAGGTCCAGCCAGAAGCCGTAGCCGTCGGAGTCGAGCGCTTTTCCGGAGCGACGCGGAAGATCGGAAAACGTCCCGTCCGCCCCCTGAACCTGCACCGTCGCACGCGGCGCGCCGTGCCAGGGGTCGGCGCCCAGGACTTCGATGGTCACCGTCTCACCGACAGCAACCGATGAAGCCGGCTGCTGTCGGACTGTGCCGAGACCCGAGGCCGCGCTGGGGCTGTAGGGCGCGGTCTGGGTGAGGTCGAAGGAGGGCGCTGCCTCCGGTGGATCGAAGGAGGGGTCCGCTCCACTCCGGTACTGGGCAAAGACCTGGGCCTGCACCTCCTTCATGTAGTCCCCCTGGCGTGGCCCCCACATGGCCCCTGAGGCCTCATAGCCACCGTGCCACCAGTCCTCTTCCTGCAGGGTGTAGCCGAGGTAGTCGTTGCTGTAGCCCACAAAGAGCACCTCGCCGACCCCCTCCTCGCCCTGCATGTTCGCCAGGACTTCTTCGGCGAGGCCGGTTGAACACTCGCCAGGCCAAGTGGTCAGGTGGAGGCCGCCCAC
>CAZQTQ010000232.1:0-7021 GCA_964596025.1 uncultured Rickettsiales bacterium | reverse complement strand
TGGTCGAGCAGGTCAGCAAGCCAGTTCGTTGGCAGCAGAGCATGGCCGCGATGGTTGACGGGGGGGTCGACCGCTGGCTCGAGGTGGGTGCTGGCAAGACCCTCGTGGGTCTGATCAAGCGCTTCGAGCGCTCGGCCCAGGCCGAGACCTTCGAGTCGGAGAGTTGGGCGCATTGACCAAGGTCTTCATCCAGACCTACGGTTGCCAGATGAACGATCAGGACAGCGGCAAGATGCTGCGCCTGCTCGAGAGGGAGGGCTACGCCTCCACCGAGGCCCCTGAACAGGCCGACCTCATCCTCATCAACACCTGCTCGGTTCGCGAGAAGCCCGAGCAGAAGGTGCGCAGCCTTCTGGGGCGCTTCCGGCCCCTGAAGGAGGAAAAGCCCGAGCTCGTGCTTGGAGTGACGGGCTGCTACGCCCAGCAGGAGCAAGGCGGCCTGCTTCGGCGCTTTCCTTGGGTCGATCTCGTGATGGGGCCCGATGCCATCCCACGCTTGCCCCGCATCGTCCAGGACGTTCAGCTGCACCGGTCTCGCGTCCTCGCAACCGAGCAACTCGACCGGCAGGACTATCCCTTCCTCAACGAACTGGTCTTTCGCGACGGCCGATCGGTGACCGCCTTCGTCAGCATCCAAAAGGGCTGCGACAGCTTCTGTTCCTTCTGCATCGTGCCGCACACCCGGGGACGCGAGGTGTCCCGGCCTGCGGTGGAGGTCGTGGCGGAGGTGCAAGACCTCGCGGCCTCCGGGGTCCGCGAGGTCACCCTCATTGGCCAGAACGTCAACAGCTACGGCCTCAAGAAGAGTACGGAGCCGCCTTTCCACGAACTCTTGGCCCAGGTCGCCTCGGTTCAAGGGATCGAGAGGATTCGGTTTACGACCTCCAACCCTTGGGACTTAGCGCCCGGCCTCATCGAACTGTTTGCCAACGAGCCGAAGCTCTGTTCCTACTTCCACCTGCCGGTCCAAGCCGGGGCGGACTCGATGCTCGAGCGGATGCGGCGGCGCCACAGTCGCGAGCACTATCTGGGGCTGATTCAGTCCCTCCGGGAGGCCCGACCCGAGATCGCGCTGTCCACCGACATCATCGTCGGCTTTCCGGGCGAGACGGACGAAGAACACCGCCAGACGCTCTCGCTGCTCGAAGAGGTCCGTTACGACTTCATCTACTCCTTCAAGTACAGCCCCCGGCCCTTTACTCCGGCGGTTCGGAAGATGGAGGATGACGTGCCGCATGCCACCAAGAAGGCGCGTCTCACCGAGATCCAAGCCACCCAGCGGGCGATTACCAACGAGGTTCTGCGCAAGTGGGTGGGGACCGAGTGCAGCGTGCTGGTGGAGGGGCCGGCGAAGCGGGACGTGGGCAGCCTGAGCGGTCGCATCTCCCAGAATTGGATCGTCAACTTCGAGGGCACCGAGCAGCTCATCGGTCAGACCGTTGCGGTAGGAATCGAACAGGCCTTTCCCAACTGCCTCGCCGGTTCACTCCCGACCCGAGAGACCGTCGGCCGTCGCCTCGCTGTCTTGACCTGATCTGCTGTGATTCGGCTGGAAGGGGTTCGCGTCCTCTTAGGTGGTCGCGCCGTCCTCGACGGCGTGGACTTTGAGCTGCCCGACGGGGGCCGAATCGCGGTGGTCGGCCGCAACGGGGCTGGAAAGTCCACCCTCCTGAAGGTCGCAGCCGGCCTCATCGAGGCCGACGATGGGAACCGCTACTCCTCCAAGGGCGACACCGTCGGTTACCTGGAGCAGGAGTGGCGACCCGACTTGGAGGGCGATGAGACGGTTTGGTCGCAGTGCTGGCTGGCGCTACAGCCGGTGATTCAGCTGGGAGAGCGGGCGGCGATGTTGCTGACCGAGGCGGCGGCACTTCCGGAATCCGACCCGAGGCATGCGCACCTGCTCGACGACGCAGCGCGGCTGCAGGACCGCTTCGAAATGGCCGACGGCTACGCAGCAGAAGCGCGCTGTGGCCGGGTTCTCTCGGGGTTGGGATTCGGGAAGGAGCGCTGGCAGACTCGCGTATCGGAGCTCTCTGGAGGGTGGAAGATCCGCCTGGGCTTGGCCCGACTTCTCCTCGACCGGCCCCGGACCCTTCTGCTCGACGAGCCCACCAACCACCTGGACATGGAGTCGCGCACCTGGCTCTTGCAAGAACTCAGGGCCTACCCGGGGGCAGTCGCCCTCATCAGCCACGATCGCTACTTCTTGGATGGGCTCGTACGGAAGACCATCGAGGTCGAAGGCGGACGCCTCCAGAGCTACGGTGGCGGCTGGACGGCCTACAGGGCGGCCCGGGCCGAGTCCTTGCGGATACGGAAGGCTGCGGCCGAAGCCCGGGCTGAGGAGCGAGCACGCATCGAAGCCTTCATTGTGAGGTTCCGGGCCAAGGCGAGCAAGGCGGCTCAAGTTCAGTCCCGGGTCAAGATGCTCGAGCGCCTGCCACCCATCAAGGTGCCCGAAGAGGGCTATGGGCTGCGGATCCGCTTTCCGGACCCGCCTCGCTGCAGAGAACCGATGCTGAGCCTCAAAGGCGTGGGCAAGAGCTACGGCGACCTCCAAGTCTTAGGCGGCGTAGAGGCCGGCTTGTACTGGGGCGAGCGGGTCCAGGTCGTGGGGCCCAATGGGGTCGGTAAGTCCACCTTGCTGCGGCTTGTCGCGGGGCGGGAGTCGGCCGATTCCGGCACGATTCTCCGAGGCCCCGGCTTACGGGTGGGCTGGTTTGCCCAGGAGCAGGCATCCGAGCTGAACCCTGAGCACCGGGTCCTCGACGCGGTGGCCGAGCAGAGCCCGGCGATGGGTGAGGCCCAGTTGCGGGCCTATCTTGGTTCTCTTCGCTTCTCGGGAGCCGATGTCGAGAAACCCTGCGGGATCTTGTCGGGCGGGGAGCGAAGCCGCGTCGCCCTGGCCCGCATTCTCGTCCAGCGCAACAACCTCCTGATCCTCGATGAGCCCACCAACCACCTGGATGTCGAGACCCAGGAGGCCCTGGCCGAGGCGATTGAGGCCTGGGGTGGTTCGGTTCTCTTCGTGTCTCACGACCGGGACTTTGCCAATGGCTTCGCTACCCGGGTGTGGTGCATCACTGGGGGGAAGGTCGAGGACCATTCGGGCACATTGGACGACTTCCTTTGGGTCCAGGCGATTCGGCTCGGGCTGCGGGATCGGAGGGCCCCGGGCGAGGCGGCGCCGGATGGCTGGCTCCTGCGGGGCCTGGAGCCTCTTGCGGTCGGCGCAGCGGTCGGAGATCCTTTGCCCTCTGCCTCGGGCAAGACCTCGTCGTCGGCCCGGGACTATCGGGACGGCAAGAGGACGGCCCGGGAGCGCAAGCGCAAGGAGCGGGCTGCAGACGCGCTCGTGACAAGGATTGGGAGCTTGGAAGAGGCCAAGGGGAAACTGGATGCCGCCTTGGCCGCGCCCGACCGTGCGGGAGACTGGGAGTGGCTGGCGGAACAGGGACGCGAGCGCGAGCGTCTTGAGACGGAACTCAGCCACGCGCTCGACCGCTGGACTGCCTTAGAAGAGGAGTTGGGACGATGAGACGAGGATTGGGAGCTTGGACTCTGGTGAGCCTGTGCGTGGCGGCGCTTCTGGGCGTCGGCTGCACACACGCCTCGAAGGCTGGATCCGGGAAGGCAGCGCGCACCGTCCAGAAGCAGCGCGGTCTCCAGCAGACGCCGATGGTCTTCGATCCCACCCGCATCCGAGGAGGAGAGGACGAGCTGGTGCATCTGGATGGCTACGACGCTGCTCAGCTCTTCCAGCTTGCCTTCGACGCCTTCCAGAGCGAGGACTACGACACGAGCCGGCAGATCTACGAGCGGCTCGTGGTCGAGTTTCCAGACGCCGATGAGGTGCACGCTGCGTGCTTCAATGCGGCGCTGAGTGCCGAGAAGCTCGGCCTTGACGAGATTGCTTCGAAGCACTTCGAGGCCTACGTGGTGGGGCTTGGGACTGGCGAGCGGGAGCTGGCCGCCGACGGGCGCATTCGCTGGTCACAGAGCCTGCAACGGCAGGGGCGCTATGAGGAGTCCGTGGCCCCTCTGCAGGAGGCGCTGGCCGAGACAGCTCTGGACATCCCAGAGCGCTGGGAAGCGCAGATCCTCCTGGCTACCGCCAGTGGGGCCATGGGTCGGCACGACTGGGCGTTGCGCGACCTCGGAGGCGTTCGAAGGGCCCTCAAAGACTGGACCTTGGAGTCCGGCGAGCGCCACCCCTACATCGCAAGCATGCTCTGGTACCACATCGGCCTTGTGACCAGGCTGCAAGCGCGGGCGGTTCCCCTGGACGCAATCGACGACTTGGTGCGTCTGGATGGCGACTTGGCACGCAAGGCGCTCCTGCTTCTCGAGGCGCGCCAGCATTTCAAGAAGTGCCTGCGTCTGAGGGTGCCGGCTTGGAGCGGACCGAGCGCTTTTGCCTTGGGCGCGGTCTACGAGGATTTCCGAGACGACCTCTTGGCGGCACCGAAACCGGCCGAGCTCGACGCTGAGTCTCAGCAGGTCTACGAAGAGCTGCTGGCGGAGCGCACCGGGCAGTTCTTGGAGCGCGCGATCCAGGACTACGAGGAGATCTTGAGCGTGGCCGACCGCTTCCGCCTGGAGCCGGCGTGGACCGAGGCGGTGTCCGAAGCGCTGCAGCGCTGCCGGACCGAGCTGGCGCAGCGTTCGGGGACTGAGGAGGCGGAGGAGACCGAAGAGACGGGGCTAGGTGAGGAGGCCGGGGCAGAAGAAGACGGCGGCGATGGGCAGGAGGTGGAGGGGGCCGGGGACTAGCTCGTTCCCCGCTTCTTTTTATCCCGGTTGTTCAAGCGCTCGTTGTAGTTGGAGCGCGGGTTGTCTGCCCAACCCTTGCCGTTTCGACGCACTGCCACCCAGCCGTCCCGCCTCAAGTGGTACTCCTTGGAACCCCAGCCCAGGGTGAGCTGCGGTTGCATGCCGGCCATCCATCGGTAGAGGTGCGGCGCCAAGCTGCGGGTCATTCCGATTGCGGCGCGCACGACGGAGCCGAGTGGGCCCTTGGGAGTGTCGTCCGGCAAGACACCGCGGCCGGACTCGGCGTCCACTCCTTCCCACATCGGCTCGATTGGGCTGGCGTCGCGGGGACTTGGCATCGGTGGGTTCGCTCCGGGGTCTACTCTTCAGGTACCTGCTCAGCGGGCGATTGGCAACCCTAGCTGGAGATGGCCAATTGTCATCAATCGTGCATCTGGATCCAGAAACCGGCGAAGGGCCGCCCCTCAGGGAAGCCCTTTTTGCGCGGGAAGTCCGGGGACGGGGGCGCGGGAAGGAAGGCCTTAACGGAGCGTCCAGCCCGCCGTAGGCCGGACTCTACGGTGCGGCGAAGCCAGGAGGGGCGCAGACCTTTGTGGTTCGCACATGCCAGGATCCAGCCTCTGGGCGTGAGCCGGCGGGCGGCGGAAGCGACGAGCGTTTCGTAGTCGCGCTTCAGGCTCCAGCCCTTGGCGCCCTTGCTGCCCGAGGCATGGGAGGGCGGGTCAAGGATCATCAGGTCCCAGAGGTCCGAGTCCTGTTGGAGCCACTCCAAGCTCCCCGCCTGGACGAAGCGATGGGCTGTTGGGTCCAGGGAGTTGGCCTCGAAATTGGTCCGGGCCCAGTCGAGGTAGCGGCGGCTCAAGTCCACCGTTGCCGTCTCTTGGGCTCCGGCTGCCGCACAAGCGACCGAGAAGGCGCCGGTGTGGCCAAAGAGGTTGGCGACTCGGTGCACCTGGCCGCTGCGAACTTGCTGGCAGGCCACTTGGCGGTTGAGGCGCTGATCGGGGTAGAGGCCGGTCGTCAGGCCGAAGAGCGGCTCGACCTCGTAGCAGAGGCCTCCTTCCAGAACTTGGAGCCGTTCGAAGGTCTTCGTCTCCCCTTCAGTCGGTTCATGGATCCAACGACCCGGAAGCCCTGCGTCCTGCGGGGTCTGGCTTCGCTGTCGGAGGTCTTCGATGTGGTCGCGCTCGTAGAGGGGGAGGGGACCCAGCGCCTGGCGGAGCGCCTTGTAGGTGGAGGTCGCGTAGGCCGAAGCCGCTCTGGAGGTCCAGGTGGCGACGAGGAGCGGGCCCCACCGGTCGATGAAGATCCCGGGGAGCAGATCGGACTCCCCGTGGACGAGCCGGTAGGCCGTCTGCTCTGGGTCGTCGAGGAGCGCCTTGCGCTTGTGCAAGGCAGCAGCCGTACGACGCTCGAAGGCCTCGGCGTCGGTCCTGCGGTCCTCGCGGATCTCCACGACTCGGGCGCAGAGATCACGCTGGGGGTCGAGGGCCGCGCGGGCCACAAACTGGTCTCTTGGGTCGACCAAGTCCACGATGTCGCCTGCGCAAAAGCCATCCAGTGCACCTGTCCCTTGGTCGCGAAGCACCCAGGGGTGCCCGCCCCGGAGGATCCGGGCAGTTGCGGTGGAGACCTTCAGCTTGGGGAGGTCTGGGTTCTTGGCGTCTCTTCGGCCGAGCCTCCCTGGTCCTGGCGGACTGCGCCCTTGGGTGGCGTGATTTTCGCCCCTCAGTTTCGGAGCTTCGGTGTGCTGCTCTCCCTCGGCACCCTCCAGCAGGCTCCTCCAATCGGCCGGCATCGGAGCCTCGATCTCTCCGCCCTCCCAGCTGATAGAGCGGCAGTGCAGAGCCATGCGATGGGCTCCGCCGGGCAGGACCTGTCCATAGGCCAGATCGCCGATGATGGGCCAGTTGGCACGCGAGAGTTGAATCCGAATCTGGTGGGTTCGTCCCTGCGTGGGCCGGACCAAGAGTTCGGCCCGGTCGCCGTCGGAAGACCGCTGCAAGATGGACCAGCTGAGCTCCATGCTTCGCCCGGCCTCGTCGCGATCCGCAAGCGAACCCGAGTCGTCGGACGGAGCGGGGGAGACAACAGCCCGGTACTCCTTGCCCACCGCCCCCTCGGCAAAACGCATGCTCCAGCGGCGCAAGGCATCTCCTCGGGCCACGACCAGGACTCCGCTGGTTTCTTGGTCCAGACGGTGGGCGGGGCTCAGCTCCTCGAGATTGGCGTCGACCAGTCCGAG
>CAZQTQ010000231.1:0-7028 GCA_964596025.1 uncultured Rickettsiales bacterium | reverse complement strand
GAGGCCGATGCTGCAGGCGATTCCTCGGCGGACGCGGGGGGGGCTGGCGCTGCCACCTCTTTGCTGGCGAGGGCCGGGACCTCACCAGCCGGAAGCGTCTGGCCTGGCGGGAGTTGATGGGCGGGAACCCCGCTGACCCGGCCGAACATGCCGAAGAACTCGTCGTCTTCGTCCTCATCGAGAGTCGCTTCGGTGGCTGCTGTGTCCTCCTCGGGGTCCTCGGCCCGGTCTGTCGAGGCAAGACCCGCGTCGGTAGCCTCCGCATCGCCCAACGCCTCCTCTTGGGCCTCGTCCTCGCTCTCGCCCCCTTGGGTTGCAGCAGCCTCCGGGAAGCTCCCGGTATCTTCTAGAAAGTCATCCATGTCGCCGTCGGCGTCTTCGACCTCTTCGGCGTCTACGACCTCTTCGGCGTCTTCCGTCTCCTCGACCTCTTCGACCGGACCCTCGGGGTCCGAATCGGCGAGACCGTGGCCGGTGTCCTCCCAGTCCGACCCGGGGCCTCCGAACTCAGCCTCGCCGTCCTCTACGGCCGCGTCCTCTGCCTGTTGGGGGTCGACGTCTGCGCTGAGGTCCGCCTCTTCCTCGGGGGGATGTCCGCCCGTCGCGGCCGCCGCAGCAGCGGGGACCTCGGCGGGAAGCTCCAAGGTCTCTTCCAGGTAGATCTCAGCCTCCGGGTCTTCTTGCAGGAAGGCTGAGGACTCGAAGTCCCCCGACTCCAGGGCTTCTGCGTCGAACTCCGGCGCGCTTGGGGTTTCGACTTCCAATCCGGAGGTTCCGACGCCTCCAGCTTCCTCGCCCGTGGGGGCAGCTGCGGCGTCTTCGGCCATCGTCTCGGTCCCGCTGGCCGAGGCAAACTGCCCGGTCTCTGGCGGAATCAGATCGAGTCGGAGGTCGCCCGGGGGCGCGGCGGCTGCGGGCTCGATGAACGGCACGGCGCGGGGTCCATCGCTGGTGGGAACCCGGCGACGACGACGGCCGAGGCCCCCGCTGCGCAGCGAGGACATGATGCGCGGGCTCTCCCCCTCCGAGCCCCGCCGCTGAGGGACAGCCTTCGCCGCATCCAACAGCTCGACGCCGTCGAGTGACGCCGCAAAGAGAACCAAGGCTGCAGGCCGTCCTCGCCACAGTCCCCCCTCGGCCAGGAGCGAATCCACCTCACCGTCGATCGTCACCTCCTCGTTGTCGGTGGGCCGGCGGAAGTTGAGGATTACCCGGGCGCCTTTCGGCAGCACCGGATCCGCGCTGACTGTGGCGGCCGTGGGGGCTAGGCGCGTGATAAAGCCCTTGGACGGGTCCACACCCTCCCGGTCGATTCCCACCGGAACGAGGCAGGGCATTCCTTGCGCAGCTGGCGACACCAGGGGCTCTCCAGGGGGGGGCCTCATGCCGAGAAGATCGACCGCCGATCAGCGGAAGTCTAACAGGGCAGCACCACGCTTTCGACCGGTGGTCGTCGGGTCGTCGGGCAGGCTCGCTCGCTAGAAGCCCATGAGGTGACGTCCCAGGTGCGAACTGAGGGTCATGTTTCGCTGGAAGACGGAAGGATTGCGTAGGCCGAGGAGCTTCTTCGCCACAAACCCGGGCCGCCCGTAGAAACGGCGGTACGCCTCCTTCTGCAGGGACTTCAGCTCCTTTCGGCTCATGCCCGTGGGGCTGTAGAAGACATTGAAGATGTTCATCGAACGTTCGTCTTGGACAAAGCGGTCGTCCTTGTTGAGCCGCCGCCACAGGCGCGAGCCGAATACGGGATTCACCGGAGTGAAGAAGGCCCACTCCAGGGGGAGGCTGAGGGCGTAGTCGATGGTCTGACGTGCCTCTTCGAAGGTCTCGCCCTCGATGCCGAGCGATAGGCGCGCTGCGACCTCGATGCCCGTCTCATGGATGCGGTTGACCCCATCGCGGCAGCTCTCCACCGTCAGCGGCGAGCCCATGCTCGCGGTCCGTAGGTTCTTGTCCACCCCCGAGATGAGGACGGTATCGATGCGCCAGCAGCCAGCCCGGCGCATCATGTCCAGCAAGTCCTTGCTGAAGTCGTAGGACCAAAACGTAACCGTCCAGGTCCACTTGCGGCCTGAGGCGAGGATGCGCTCGCAGAGCTCGATCGCGTCCGCTTCGTTGCTCGAGAAGATGCCGAAGTGGTCGTAGAAGCCGAAGTCGGTCATCCCGAAGCGGTCTTCGCACTCCGCCATCTCGTTGAACACGCTCTCAGCTGAGCGGATGCGGAACTTGAGTCCGCCGATCGCCGGCAGGTGGCAGGACGCGCAGGTCAGGGGGCAGCCGCGCCCCGTAAAGAGGATGGTGTTGTTGGAGCGGTTGTAGATGTTCAGTCGCGGATTGTAGAACTCGGGCATCCGGATGAGATCCCGCGCCGGCGAGGGCAGCGTCTCGACGTCGATGAGCGTGCGCTTGCATTCCTTGACGACCTCGCCCGCGGCGTTGCGCCAGGCGGAGCCAGCTACTCCGCTGAAGTCTTTGCTGCCATTCATGAAGCGGTCGACGATCTCGCAAAGTGTGACCTCGCCTTCACCGAAGACGGCCACATCCAGGCCTGGACACTCATTGAGCACCTCGGCCTTGGCGACGTTGGTGTGGGCGCCGCCCAGAACCACCAGCTTGTCGGGCCAGCGCTCCTTGATGCGCTGGATGAAGACCTGGGTCTTCGGCCAGGTGCAGGTCACAGCATTGAGGCCGATGACGTCGGGGTCGAAGGCCTCGATCTCCCGGAACCAGCTCCCTTCGGGCGTGCCGTAGCTCTCGACGTAGGTGACCTCATGTCCTTCGCGCCGCAGCCAGGCTGCTAGGTACAGCAGGCTCCAAAACGGCATCTTGCCGTTGATCGTGCTCTCACGTCGGAAGAGGTGGGTGCCCAAGAAGTCGCGCAGTCCTTCTTGCCCGTCGGCAAAGCGGATCTTGCGGTAGGTCCAGGGAGCGGCTGAGAGGAGGATGCGGGCCATTAGTGCTCGAACTCCAAGAAACGGGACAGTGCTCCCTGCTCCGGGCCGCGGGCTCGGTGGCGCAGGAGCCGGGCCATGATCTTCGCCCCTTCCCCCCATTTGCTCAAGTTCTGTCGTCCCGCCATCGTCCGGCCGAGGCGCAGAAGACGGGAGGGCCGGGTGTAGAAACGAGCATATGCCTTGCGCTGGACTCCCAGAAGGTACTCACGGGTGAGGCCGTTGGTGACGAAGACCGCCTGGCTGGGGTCGCCCATAAAGTTGCGGTAGTCCTCGGAGTTCAGCTCGCCGTAGTCGCTGGCCATGTCGCGTAGAGGCGTTCCAACAAAGGGGATAGCGATCTTGAAGTTCGCGGACGCGATCGGCAGATCCCGTGCGAACTCAATGGTGCGGTTGATGGACTCGGGCGTGTCGGTGGGGTGGCCGATCATGAACAGGCCCTTGGCCTCGATGCCGGCCTCTGTTGTCCATTGGATGCGCTCGCGGATCGTGGCGGGGTCGGTCCCCTTCATGATGTCCTGCATGACGCGTGGGTCGCCGGTCTCGATTCCGTAGGCGATCTGCCAGCAACCTGCCTGGGCCATGAGCCGCAGCAGCTCCCGTTTCACCGTGTTCACATGGGTGCTGATGTTCCAGGAGATCCTCAGCTTGCGTCGCAGGATCTCCTCGCAGATCCCCTGCACCCGCCGGGCGTCCAGCGTGAAGGTGTCGTCGTAGAAGAAGATCTCCCGGATGCCGTAGTCCTGCATCAAGTGTTCGATCTCGTCGACGACGTAGGTAGGGCTATGGACGCGGAACTTGTTGCCGAGGATCTCCCGTCTCTCGCAGAAGATGCAGCTGTAGGGGCAGCCGCGGCTTGTGTAGATCGTTGAGGCAGGCCACTCCCTGTACTGGAACATCGTCATCTTGTACGAGTCCAAGGGCGGCAGGATGTCGCGGGCGGGCCAAGGCAGGGCGTCCAGATCGTCGATCCAGCCGCGGGGCGGATTGACCTGAAGAGGGGACTCGGGATCCGCGCGGTCTTCGGTGAACCACAGCCCGGCGACGTCCTCGATCACGCCGTCGTTCTCGAGGGCCTCGACGAGCTCGAGCATCATCACCTCGCCCTCGCCGACGGCGGCGTAGTCGAAGTGTGGGTTGCGGGCGCATTCCTCGGGGGCACCCGCTGGGTGGGGCCCTCCGACTACGATGGAGACTGCCGGATTCCAGCCCTTGACGAGCTGGCTGATCTCTTCAGCCACGGGAACGGTGACGGTGTAGAGCCCCACCCCGACTAGCTCCGGACCAAAGCCCTTTACGACCTCGAGGAAGTCCGCCTGCGGGAGCGGGCTGTGCTTCATGTCGTGGATTGCGACCTCGTGTCCCGATTCGCGCAAGAAGGAAGCGATGTAGGCCAAGCCCAGAGGAGGGGCTTGGTTTGGCGGCAGGAGAGGGGGGCGCCGGTCGGGGTCTGGGAAGTCCGCCGGATGGACGAGGAGTACACGCATGCGCCCTGGATTGTAGCTGGTGCGGGGGCGGGACGCGCTGCGATTTGCCCCAGCCGGACTCGAAGCTCGGTCCGCCCTTGACAGGGGGGTGTCCGACCCCCTACCGATAGAGCGCCATGCAGACGTTCCTCCGATTCCCAACGACCCGCCTCCCCCTCTCCGGCGGCGCTTTGCTCCTTGCGGTTGGACTCTGGCTGGCGCCGAGCCTGGCGTGGGCCGATGCCGATGCCGATGCCGATGCCGAGGTGGTCCCGGATCCCGGCCCTGCTGCTGTCTTTGCCCAGCTCGACGAGGACCGAGGCTGGGTCCTCCACAAGGCAGACGCCAAGGGCGATGTGGACGTTTACCGGAAGCCGATTGAGGGCCTGCGGGTTCCTGCCTTTAAAGGGGTCAAAGAGGTGGACGTGGACCCGAACGTCCTCTTCGAGGCCATCATCGACATCGAAAGGCACGTGGGGTTGAGCTCGCGCATCCCCCTCCGCGAGAGCGAGGTCCTCAAGCGCGACGGCGACACCATAGATTTCTACCAGTTCCTCGAGAGCCCGGCCTGGACCTTTGCCAAGGACCGCTTCTGGGTGAATCGGGCGCGCATCAGCCGGGCAATCGGCGGTGTAGCGGGGCACCACAAGCAGACGTGGGAGGCCATCCCGACTTCCGCATACCGAGCCCTTCGTGAACGAGTCGTGGCCGAACACAAGAACTCCGTCACCCCGCCCGTGAACTACGGGTCCTGGGAGGTGATTCCCCAGCAGAATGGCAAGACGCAGCTCGTCTACCGGGTCGTCAGCGAGCCCGGCGGCTCCTTGCCGCTGAAGCTCCAGAGCTTTGTCACCGCGGGCCTGCTGCCTGACAATGTGCTTCAATTTGAGGCTGAAGGTGCCCGACGCATGGCCAAAGGAGCCAACCCGTGAAGTACATCGATCCAGCTCCGTCTCGCCCCTCGGCGGCCCTCGGCTTGGTGGTCCGGGTCAAGGCGCGCGGTCGCGGCATCATCATCCTCACCGGGCCGTCGTCCTGCGGAAAGGGGGCGATTGCTGACGCTCTGCGACGCACTCTGCACCTGCCAGCGGAAGACCACATCTCCATGGGTGAGGCCCTGAGACGCACGATTGGGCGGTCCCGGGAGGAGGCAGACTTCCGCCGCGAGATGGGCCCCGCCTTGGACATCTGGTCGGATCGCTGCATCTACGATCCGGAATACAGCGATGCGGCCCTGATTGCGAAGGCCCAGTCCTACGAATCCGAGCTCAAGGTGACCTTCGGGGCGGAGCCCAGCCAGCTGGACTGGCTAGAGTTCTGCGTCAATGCGGGCCTGCTTGTGCCTGATCGCTGGTCGGAGAACATCATCGAGGGCGTCATCACCGAGCGTGCGGGCCGCCACGAATCGGTCATTTTGCTCGATGGTTACCCGCGGACCGAGGCTGCCGCCCGCCACGTCTTGTCGCTGAGCGACCGCCTGAACATTCCCGTCATCAAAGCCCTCCACCTCAGCGTTTCAAAGAGTGAGATGGAGCGGCGGGCCCTTGGGCGCAAGCGCGTTGACGACACCCTCGAGATGTTGGAGCGGCGGTATCAGTTCTACATCGAACACGTGCAGCCGAGCATCGAGCTGCTCAAGGCCCACCTCGGTAGCCACAAGGTCGTCCTCATCGACGCCCACCAGCCGGAGTACCGGGGCGACGGGAGCCTGGACTTGGAGGCGTCGGTGCGCAACGTCGCAAACCGAGTACTGATGTCTCTAGGTGTCAGTCGACACATCCTTGAGCATCTGGCCGACGAAGAGGCGCTCGAGTCCGCCGAGACGACCACGTCCCGCGACGAACTCTCGACCGGCCGCTAAGGGGCAGGCCCTTGATTGGTCCCAGTTGCCGCGTTCTCGACTTTGCGGTGGTAGAGCCGCAGTTCGGTGCCGTCCGCAAGCGGTAGGGACCTCCCTTCGACCCATCGATTGGCCTGCGACCAAAACAGGAGGCAACGTTTGCCCCGTACCCGCTGGTCCTCCAAACCGCTGGGACTTCCGTAGCGCATGAGAACCAGATCGGCCGCGGCGATGTTGGCCTCCGCGTCAGCCAGTGATCCGAACATCGCCCGGAGCCAGCCTTCATCCCAACAGCGGCCCAAGAGCAACGCGTCCTGGTGGCGGAAGAGGGGGTCCCGGCGCAGATCGCGATCGAAGGCTCGGTAGAAGAGGGAATAAAGGTCGTCGAGGAAGACCGCCTTGAGCGGTCGTTTGAGCGCCCGTCGGTCGGGTCCAAGCGCGTCCTCTAAGGCGTCGAGCCCCCAGTCCTCGCGAAGGGGGGTGCTGGGCCGATCCATGAACTGATAGTCAGCATAGAGAGCACAGAGGTAGAGGTTCTTGCCGACGCGGTCGGTGGCAGTCCAGCCAGGCGCCTCTGCGCAGAGGCGTGGGCGAGCCGTCGGCCAAGCGTCAAAGGAGATGGTGAGGTAGTTGAGGCAGAGAAAGGCAGTCCCAAGGGCGCCCACCACCCAGCGGAGGCGAGGTCTGGGGAGCTCAGCCCAGGTGACGGCGACGAGGGCGGCCACCCAGGGCAGGATCGGGAGGATGTAGCGCTCGTCGTAGAGCCCCCGT
>CAZQTQ010000230.1:0-7047 GCA_964596025.1 uncultured Rickettsiales bacterium | reverse complement strand
CGAGCGTACCAGCTCGCCAAAGCGGGACGACCCTCCCGAGGGTCGAGGCCGACCATGAACATCCGCGCGACTCCGACCGTCCACACCGCATCGGCCAGGCTGTAGGTCGAGCCGGCCAGCCAGGTCCGCTCCCCCAGGGTGCGGTTCATCTCGTCGAGCCTGGCCAGCGCATCATCACGGTTCTTCTGGTAGAGCCCTTCGTCCTGGGCGTCGGATGCCAGCCCTTGGATGTCCTTGAGCTTGTTGTCGTAGACCTCACTCAGGTCGGGGTTTTTCGCCCGGTGTCTATTCAGGTGCTTGACGCGGCTCGCATTGACCCGGGCACCAATGCCCTTGAGCTTCGGCGATCCGTAGCTCAGCTCACGAACCGGAAGCCCTCGCAAGGCTTCGATCCAGTACTCCATAGCCTCGTTCTCGGCCGCATCCTCGGGCACCAGCTTTGCGGTGCTGAGGGTCTCAACCGCGTAGCGTACGATTAGGTTCGAGTCGCCCACCGAGTGATCACCATGGAGCAACGTCGGCACCGTCCCCATGGGGTTGAGCCGCATGTACCACGGCCGGTATGTCTCGAAACCAGGGGGCCCGGGCACCACAACCCGGCCTTCGAAGGAGATCCCCAGCTCCCAAAGCGCGATGCGCGCGATCTGGGAATAGAATGAGGGCGGCACGTGGTACAGAACGACATCAGTCATGGGTCACTCCCGCCAGCACCGACACGGAGCTGGATAAGCCGCAGTCTAATCAGACAAATGTCCAAGCGGCTGTCCGCCCTCGCCGCTCTCCTACTCCATGCCCTTGCCATCGGCTGCGATGTTCCCTGCTCCTCGCTAGACCCCTCCAGTGCGAGCTTGGAGCTGGGCACCGGAGAATCTGAGTTTCAGGTGCTCGACGACGGCCAGACCCTCGGGGCAGTGTGGGGGCCCCAAGGGGGCAGTCACATCTGGGGAGCTCTTCGCGCCGAGGGGATCATGCGGGGCCCGGGCCCCAACATCTTCGAGACCTCAGAGGACAACCCCTTGATCGAGTTCCGCGTTGGGCACGCCGACGGAGCCATCGCCACCTGGGGTCCAATGCACTTCGCCGTGGACTACCTTGCGAACCAGGGGGGGGCGCTCAACGGAGTGACCGTGTTCGTCGAGACCGGCCGCACAGAGGCTCCATGGCTCTGGCCCGATGAGTGGATGGAGCAAGGAGTTCCGCTGGAGCTGCCCGCGGAGGACAGCGCGGAGTTCGAGCAGGCCATCGCAGCGGCTGAGGCCGACATTGCGGCCCGAACCTTCACCATGGAGGTCTGGATCACCGACGCGTGCGGCACAGCCCTCCATGACAGCAAGTCGATCCGACTCGACGCGAGCACCATCGAGGCCTGGCCTTAGGAGCCAGCCGGCGCTGTCCCCCAAGCCCACAGAGGGGCTGGGAAGCCTGGCCTAGCGCCGCCGCTCGATCGCCCCGCGACACGCCACACAGAACGCGCTCTCGGGGCGGGCTTGCAGGCGAGGAAAACCAATGGGCTCCTCACACTGGCGGCAATAGCCGTACTCGTCCTCCTCCATCCAGGCCAGGGCCTGCTTGACCTGTGCCCTCCGCAGCTCAGCCCTGCGGCGTTGCTCCAGGGCCATCTTTTGCTGTTGCAGCGCATCGATGCGGCTGATTCGACCGATCGGCTGATCCAGATCAACGGTGTCGGTGGCCTCGCTCTTGGCGCTCAACGACTCGTTCAGCTCGGCAAGGGCGCTCTCCAGCACGCTGCGGAGTTGGGAGAGTTCCTCTTCTGTTAGCTCATCCATCCCCTACTCCAGGCTCGCTGAGGGCCTCAGACCTTACAGGTCGCAGCCGATGGGAGAGGTCCCCACGGCGACATCGTCGAACCACAGGGTATTGGACGCCCCGCCATAACTCTCCCAACCCAGCTTTACGTCGGTCAACTCGGGGGCCCAGTCCGGACGCTGCTCGTTCCAACTCTGATCCACGTTGGCCGTAGGCGAGCTGTCTCCCAGGAGACCGTAGATGACACTTCCGTCTACCGAGACGAAAAGCTCCCCGAGCGGAGCATCTACGAACAGCTCCAAGCAAGTCCATACGCCAGGAGTTGGGGCGGTCGAGTAGCCAATTCCCGTGGGGCTCAGGGACGGGAGCGTCGCATCGTCCACCTCCCGATTCCAGGAGTAAACCTCGCTCTGGCCGCCGAGGCGAAGGTCGCGATCATCCACCTGGTCATGGAAGGCCACGAAGGTGACGTGCTCCATCCCCAGCGCTTGCTCGAAGCGCACCCAAAAGCGGACCCAGATGGGGGTGTCCAAGTCGATGATGGGCAGGCTGGGCACGAGGAAGATGTGGTCGCAGTAATCGCCAGCACCATCGACTCGGACCGACTGGCTCCCACTGTGGCTCTGCGCGCTGTCGACCTCGACGGTACCCGCGCCCGAGCAGTCGGGGCTGACCGTACTCCAGATACCGGAGACCGAGGAGCCAGCGGTCTGTCCCTCGAAGTCTTCGCACAGGGCCAGGCCCTCGCAAGGATCGCTCGTGTCGTCGTCGCCCGAGGCGGTGTCGTCATCGCCCGAGGCGGTGCTGTCGTCGTCACCCGAGGCGGTGTCGTCGTCGCCCGAGACGTCGTCATCACCCACTGCGGAGTCGTCATCGCCACCACCGGAGTCATCGTCCCCTGAGACTGTGTCGTCGTCTCCTTCGGAGGGGGACCGATCGCAGGAGACAAGGAGCGAGGCTGCGACGAGCAGTCCCAGGAGCAAAGCGCACCACGAGAGGACCGGGGACAAGCGCCTAGAGCGCACGTCCAAAAACAACGACTGAGAACGGAGACCCATCATCCTGCAGAACTACGACGTTGGGAGGAACACCGTCAACTGGCTCCCTCTGGGTCGGCGCCGGCCTCGTCCGCGTCGAGATCATCGGGAGGAACGGCGGCCCCAACGCGCATCCGACGCGCGTAGAGCACGAGCACAGAGCCCCCAAGAAAAACTGCCATCACCGCAATGTGCCAGCCTTGCCGCAACACAGAGCTCTCCAACAACTCGAGCCGCTCCGGCGGCGCCAAGAGGCCGTAGCCCACCAGGCTCAGCCAGAAGCCGGCGTAGAGAAGCACGTGAAAGTGACGCTGGAGGAACTTCATCAGAGGTTCGGGGAGATCAGGAGGAAGGCGAGGATGGGCCAGTCGAGCAACATGAGTGACCAGAGGACGACGGTCTTCTTGACCTCGGTCCAGGCCCTCTTGCTCTCCACCCATCGGAACTGAGCTGCGTAGACAAAGACGAAGACCAGCCAAGCGATGAAGTTGATCAACGGGATTCCAAAGAGCCGGGTCGGGTAGCGGTATCCGCCGTCGAAGAAGGGCGCAAAGAGCTGGGCTATCGGATTGTCTGGCGTCGTCATCCAGACGAGCTGATCGAAATTGAAGGGATCGACTGCCCCGGTGCCGATCGTGTGGGACCCCGCCACACAGGGCACCCAGATCCAGAGGTTGAAGAGGGTGGCCAGCGGGTCCAAGGCCAGGTCGATCATCAAGGCCAGGCTGGCATCGATTGCCGCCAGAACGGCCAGCGTGAACGGCAGGCTGCCCCGCAGGAGAAAGGGGGAGCTAGCTTCGATGGGGAGGCTGCGCCCAGCATTCTCGGGGTCAACGATGCGGGGTCCGTAGACGAGCCGGTTGGTGACCTCGATGAGTACGTAGACCAACGCCACCCAGGAGGCGGGGTTCACAAAGGGCGTGGCGCCGACGTAGACCGCAAAGCCCGGGTAGACGTAGGCCCCCGACAACACCCCGGTCGACTCTGCCGCCAAGGTCAATGCGAAGCCAGCAACGAACTCCCGCAGGGTGCGTCGCCAGCCGTAGGTGGTGAGCGAGTGGGCGAGGCAGGCAAAGAAGAGGGCAAAGAGACTCGGCTCGAACAGGGCCTTGATGAGGCGTCCGCCGTCGATTCCGAAGTCCAACAGCCAGTCGTGCATCGAGCGCTCGGGTGTCCGCCGCTCAGTCCGAGGCGAAGAGCCGGCCGGGATTCTGGAAGGACTTGAACTCGAGCGCGTTGCCGCTCGGATCCCGGAGGAACATCGTGGCCTGCTCTCCGACCTGGCCCGCGAAGCGGATGCGCGGCTCGATGACAAACGGTACCTGCGCCTCCTTCAGACGCTCAGCCAGCGCATGCCAGTCCTCCCAAGGAAGTACGAGTCCAAAGTGGCGGACGGGAACGACGTCCCCATCGACCTCATTGGTGGTGCAGAGGCCCTCCCCGTTCTCCACGACGTGGGCGCTGATCTGGTTGCCGCCCAGATTGAAGTCGATCCAGCGCTCACTCATGCGACCCACCCGGCAACCCAACAGGTCCACGTAGAAGCGACGGGTCGACTCGATTTCGAGAACGGGGAAAGCAAGATGGAAAGGAGTGGTCATCGCTTCCTAGAAGCCCGAGACGTCCATGGAGCCTCCCGCGAGCCAGGTCCGCTCGGCCCCCCGAGGCTATCACCTCTGCTCTCCACGACTGACCCCACACCCTCGCCGCCCGGGGGTAGACTCCGGCTCCAGAGGAGCAGCTTGAGCGACCCCCGCCCGAAAATCGCGATTGTCGGCGGCGGGATCGGTGGTCTGACCCTTGCCCACGCCCTCCTTCAGCGCCACTTCGATGTCCAGGTGTACGAACGATCGGACGCGTGCAACGAGGTCGGAGCGGGAATCACGATCTGGAACAACGCCCTGTTGGTCTACCGGGCCCTGGGCCTGTACGAAGCCATCACCGCCAAGGGCCGGAGCCTCGAAGGAGGCTGCATTGGAACCGCCAGCGGCAAGGAGCTCTCTTCCTTTTCGGTCGAGGATGTGGGGGCCGACGTCCTGGTCCTCACCATCCATCGGGCCATCTTCCAAGAGTGCCTGTACGAGCAACTGCCCCCAGGGACGGTCCACTTCAGCAAGGCGTTCGAGCGCTTCGAGGACCAGGGGGAGAAGGTCGGATTGTCCTTCGAAGACGGCAGTACGGCCCAATGCGACCTCCTGGTCGGTGCCGACGGCATCCACTCGGCCGTGCGTAGCCAACTGCTCCACGACGAGCCTCCCCGCTATTCCGGCTACACCTGCTTTCGGGGCGTCGTCGAGAATTGGCCGGAGCGAGATCCCGCGATGGGCGAGTTCTGGGGACGGGGACGGCGCTTTGGAATGGTGCTCCTCGGTGAAGACAAACTCTACTGGTACGCGACTCAGGACTCTCCCCCCCGGGTGCCTGTAGCGAAGGACGCGTGCAAGTCCCTACTCTTAGACCTCTTCGGGGACTTTGGCTGGGGGATCCCGGAGATCATCGGTCGCACGGACCCTGCCGCCATCCACCACAACGACATCATCGACCGTCCGCCAGTCTCGGGCTGGAGCCGGTGGCGGGTCTGTCTCCTGGGTGACGCAATCCACCCCACAACCCCCAACATGGGCCAGGGCGCCGCCATGGCGATCGAGAGCGCCTGGGCTCTGGCGCAGGCGCTGGAGCAGCACCTTCCCTCTCACGACAAGGCCTTTGCCGCCTACGAGAACAAGCGAGCTGCTCGCAGCCGCGACATCACCGTGAACTCGTGGCGGATCGGCTCGATCGGCCAGTGGAAGAATCCGCTCGCCACAGCCCTTCGGGACCTCCTCGTTGGCTGGACTCCTCAATCGGCAAGCCTCAAGACGCTGAGCCAGGTCGCCAACTACGACGTCACCGCAGAGGACTAGGGCAGGCCCGCGGTTCGCTGCGACCAGCGGCAATTCGACGAACTAAAGTCCGTCGGAGTATTTCCGGAAGGGCTCTATCCATGCCGCGTATCGCTTTCTTACTTCTCCTGGGTGTCCTGCTCCTGACTCCGGGCTGCGGGCCGGTTCGAAGCGATCTGGATTCGGACGACGACGTGGATGGAGACGACGACGATACCTCCGGAGACGACGACACAACTGGCGGAGACGACGATGACTCATCCGGAGACGACGACGATAGCTCTGGAGACGACGATGACACCTCCGGAGACGACGACGATACCTCCGGAGACGACGATACCTCCGGAGACGACGACACCACTGGCGGAGACGACGACACCGCTGGCGGAGACGACGACAGCAGCGGCGACGACGACAGCAGCGGCGGAGACGACGACAGCAGCGGCGGAGACGACGACAGCGCTGAGAGCTGCGGAACCCTGGGCACCCCCTGCGCCACGCCCAGCGACTGCAGCGCCGGAGAGACCTGCAGTTCCCTGACGGGGACCACCGATACCTGCCTACCCGCCAACGACAGCTGCGGCGGCATTACAGGGGCCGCCTGTACCGACCCTTCGACACCTTTCTGCCTCTACCCCGTGGGGGTGACGCTCGGGATCTGCGTCAGCAGCAGCCAACTTGAGTGCCTCTGCGATGCCGCTTCTTCACTCTTTTATCCCGGAGACTGCACCTCCCGCTAGGAAGCGTCGGGGGCGAGTCCACGCGTCGCACCGTCCAGCCCCCAGTCGGCCTGTGGCGCATGCCCGAGGTGCTCAAAGACCGTGGGGTAGGGGTCCATGTGGCTGTGAAAGCCCCCGTCCAGCTCTCCGGGCACCTCACCAGCTCCCGGAAACTCCCCAGGACTCACCGGGTCACCAGCCAGAATCAGTGGAATGGCCCGGTAGTCCGGGGTCGTCCCGCCATGGCCGGTGCTCAACCCCCCGTGATCGGAGGTCAGCGCAATCAGCCAACTCTCGCCCGATCGGGTTGACCGGGCCTCCACAGCGTCCAGCATCTGGCCTACCAGAACATCAATGACCTCAACCGCCTCTACGTACTCGGGGTTCCCGGTGCTGAAGCCGCTTGAGTGGCCGGCATGGTCCACGTCATCGAGGTGAACGAAGTGGAGGTCGAAGTCTTCGGTCTCGAGAAGATCGGCCATGCCTGAGGCCACCTCTTCATCCGTGCCCAAGATGGCCTCGTCCGTAACCCCGCTCTCGATGATGTTGAGCTGAATCGGAGTCCAGTTGATGGCGGTGGCGGTGGGAAGACCCAGATCAAAGGCCCGCGCGATCATTGTGGGATAGCTGCGGTCGATGTCG
>CAZQTQ010000229.1:2754-7051 GCA_964596025.1 uncultured Rickettsiales bacterium | reverse complement strand
GACGAGTCGGCAGCATCGTGGGCCCGATCCTGACTGCCCGAATGCCGGCCTCTCGCGTCCACGAACTGACCCACGAGGCCACCCTCATCGGACTGGAGCCGGCGAGACGGGTCTACCCCCGGCTGGACGTCGGCGTGCCCGCAATTCGGGGGGAGATGGTGACCGCAGGCGACCCGCCCCTTACCCAGGCCTACGACGGGACCGGGGTTCTCGTGGGCGTCATCGACTACGGGCTCGACCTGAACCACAGCGCCTTCAACGACTCCAACGGCGACACCCGCGTGGTAGGGCTCTGGGACCAAACGGACACCTTCGGGAGCGCTCCCGGCGGAGGATTTGACTACGGATCGGTCTGCTCGGAGGGGGACATCTCGGGCGGGGACTGCAACCAGCCAGGCGGAGGGACCCACGGAAACCACGTCGCAGGCACCATTCTGGGCCAACAGGTCGGCTCTCATCCCTACATCGGCGTTGCCCCCGGCGCGAACCTCGCCTTCGTCCACCTTGGTGAAGACCCTGCGGCCACAGCAAGCGACGAGGCCCCCACTTGGAGCACCGGCGTCTGCGACGGAGCCGCCTGGCTCAAGCAGCTCGCTGCAGACCGCAGCCAGCCTTTGGTCGTCAATATGAGTCTGGGTGGACACGAAGGACCCCACGACGGAACCTCCTTGGCGGACGAGTGCCTCGACAACGTCGCCGAGGGTGGCGTGATCCTCGTGGGGGCCGCCGGGAACGAAGGGATAGGTAGCTTTCACGATCTGGGTACTGTCGCAGTCCACGCCCAACACACGCTGGCGGCCAGCGACCCGGACGTTTACGTGCCGTTTGGGACCGCAGGCGGACCGATCGTGATCTGGTTCGACTCAGACGACGACATCTATGTCGGCATCAAGGCGAGCTACGACGGGGGAGAAGCCGAACACACTGCGACCTACTCCTACGATGACAGCTCGGGAGACAGCTTCTCGCTGGACGTGAACGGGACCGTACTCGGCACCATCTACAGCTACGGTATGGAGTTGGTCAACGGCTCACGGGGCGTTCGGTTCTCGATAAGCGACGACAACGACGACCTCTCCGAAGCGGAGACTACCTGGTATCTCGTCGTCTCCGGAGAAGGCACCTTCGACGCCTTCATCGACACAACCGGGGGAGAGGGCTTCCTCATCGACCAGACGACCGACGCCACGATTGACCACCAGATGAGCATCGGCTACCCCGCCATCGCGACCGAGGTCCTGGCGGTGGGCGCTTGGACAACCAAGCTGGAGTGGACCGACAGCACCGGCGAACCCGCGTCCCCGGCCGACGGCCAGGGCGAGGCCTACATGAGTATTGCGACCTTCTCCAGCCTCGGTCCGTCCCGAGACCCCAGCAATACCGGAAACATCCCGGACATCGCAGCACCGGGCAACTACATCGTTGCCGCCATGAACTCCAACGCGGACCAAGAGGAAGAGAGTGAACAGCCGGATAGCAGCGAGATCCTCGTCGGAAGTGTCGGATCGAGCGATGGCTTCATGGCAATGCAGGGAACGAGCATGGCTACGCCGGTTGTGGTCGGCTCCATCGCACTGTTGCTGGAAGATCAGAGCTTGTCCGACAGCCTCGCCGCCTTCGACGTGCGGAATGAATGGGACACGACGGGGGTAGAGGACTCCGACACCGGTACGGTCCCCAACACCACCTGGGGACGGGGCCGTTTGGATGCATTCGGTTCGATGGCCAATCTCGCCAGCCTGGCCTACCCCCCCTACGACTTCGAGGTCGACGGAACAGGAGACGACGACGACTCCGGGGACGACGACGACTCCGGCGACGACGACGACACCGGAGACGACGATGCCACCGGAGACGACGACGACTCTGGAACCGGCGACCCCACCGAAGAGGGGGGCTGTGCCTGCGGCGTCTCCGGGACCGACCGGGGTGGTTCCTGGGCCTTGGCCCTGGGGGCCTTTGCTCTGCTCGCCGGCTTCCGTCGCCGGCGAGCTGCGCTCCCTCCGGCCGCTGGCCGGAGGGCAGCAACCGCAGCCCTTGCCCTAAGTCTTGCCTTGCTGCCGGCCTGCACGAGCCCCGACTCCTCAGAAGCAACCACGCAGAGCTCTGGCGATGTAGAAACAGACACGCAGAGCGCTGGCGATGCGGAGACTGGGGCTGCTGCGAAGGGAGAGGCTGCCGCTAAGGAAGAGGCTGCCGCAACGGAAGAGGGGCCGACCGCTGAGAAAACGGGCACCCTCGCAGATCTCAACCAGGGGACCGACTCGGCGACGGCCGGGACCAACGGCCCGGACACCGCCAGTTCCAGCGCGGGGAAAACAGGCGGCGATTCCGCTGCCGTGTGGGGCTTCCTCGTCCGGGCGGAGGGTTCTGAGACCGCGGCTCCCGAGGGCTTTGCCGTAGAGGCCAAGGCCCAGGAGGGTGCCCAGCTCTTCGGCTCGGCCGACGCCTCCCTCTTTGGCGCACCACCAGAGGGCTGGACAGCGGCCTTGGTCATCGGCAGCGACAGTGCGAAGGCCAAGCTCACCAACACCGCGTGGCTCGGCCGCGCGCTCAGCGAGGGCACGGTCAGGCACCAGGTCTACTTGAAGGTCAGCGAGAGCGGAGCCGCAGACGCAGACGCCCTGCGCTCGGCCCTGAGCGCGGCCGGAGCCAATGCCCGCACCGTGGCCGGCACCGTGGTCACCGCTGAGGTTCCAATGACGGCCTGGACGGCAGTCTTGGCTCTAGACGCCGTCGTCGGCGTCGCCGCCAGCTCGGGCGTCCGCCGGGCCGACGGCGGCTAGAGCCGAGGAGGCTAGCTCCCCTCTTCCCGGCAGGGGGGAGTGCAGTCACCCAGCGGCGGGTCCCGATGCCCCCCGAGCCCAAGCCGAGGCCCGCCCGCTTCGTCCCGACGCGGGGCCAGCTGCAGTCCAGGTAGGATCCTCGGGTGCGATCCGGCCTCGTCCTCCCACAAGCGATACTGCTCGCTGCTTTTGCGCTCGGTGCATCGGCCGCGTGGGCTGGAAACCGCGACTCCTTCCTCCTGGGGAACGAAGCCGCACTGAGCGGGGGAGCCGTCACCGCCACGGTCAGCGACGGCGGGTCGCTCTGGTACAACCCCGCGGGCCTCGGCCAGAACCGTCGGCGGCGGTTCAACGTCAACGGCTCGGCCTTTGTCCTTCGCTTCCGGGACCTCTACTCAGCGGTTCGGACCAACCTCGACGGGGTCGAGGCCGAGGAGACCGAGCTTCGCAGCGTTCAGTTCCTGAGTGTACCCAGCGCCAGCACCATCACCCTTCAGCTCCGCGACGGGATCAGCCTGAGCGCGGGATCCTTTGCCGCGGTCCTCGATCGCTACCGCGTCTCGAATCGACTCAACGGGACGGTCCCGACCAGCGGGGAGCTCGCCGACGCCAGCTTCGGCCGGGATGGCTTTGAGAACGCCATCCTGCTCGGCGTCGGCATGGGCTTTCAACCCAAGCCCTGGCTTCGGTTTGGCTTCAGCCTCTTTGTCGTCTACGAGCACACCGAGAGTTCGGCTCACCTCAGCCTCAGCCTGGTCGACCCCACCAACGCCCCCGGAGCCGGGGCGCACCAGACCTTCCGACGGGACACGAAGCTCAACCGCATCGGCTTCGACAGCGCCATCGGCCTGCAGATTTCCCCGGTGGCAGGCCTGCGAATCGGACTGTGCTTTCGCCCACCGCGCATGCACTTCGTACGCTTTGGAACCTCCACCCTGCTCGTCACCCAGAGCGCCTCGGTGGGGGACTCCAGCTTCTCCAACTTCGAGCTGACCGACGATCAAGGGACCGAGCAGGACGTGCTCCTGACCCGCATGCCGACGACGGTCCTGGCCTTCGCCTGGGAGGCCGAACGCTTCCGCATCGGGCTGGAGGGCGACATCACCCCGCCCTTGACCCACCCCGGCGGCGGCGTCCTCCGCCGAACCCTGTGGAACCTGAGGGTCGGCACCAAGTTCTCGGTAAGCGACAAGGTGTCCTTAGGGATCGGGGCCTTCACCGATCGCTCCGACCTGAGTGACCCAATTCGGTTCCACGAACAGCGCTTCGATTACTACGGCGGCACCTTCGGCTTACAGATGGCCAACCCCATCGTGCTGGCCAAAGGTGAGAAGGCCAAGAACATCGTGCTGGTCTCGACCCTCGCCCTGCGCTACGCCGCCGGCGTGGGCGAGGCAGGTACCCTACGTGTGACCCTGCACGGCTTCAGCGACCTCTCGGCCGAGACCAGCCGGCCGGAGTTCGGGGGGACCCAGAGCGCGCTCTTCCACGAAGTGTCGCTCCACGTCGGC
>CAZQTQ010000229.1:0-2744 GCA_964596025.1 uncultured Rickettsiales bacterium | reverse complement strand
AGTCCCACATGCCACGCCATCCCGATCTCGCCCCCAGCCTCGCCGCGATGCGCGGAAGCCTGTTCACGAAATTGGCTCACCGGGTCGCCACCATCGAGGGAGAGCGCCACCCCCTCCACGTCGGAGACTCCTGGCTGGAGCCCGTCGAAGGAGCCCGATTGGAGGACCTGAAGACCTCGGATATCGAAGGACTGCATCGCTACGCCAAGCCACACGGCCACCCGCAACTCCTCGAAGCGCTCGAAGAACAGCACGAAGTCGACCGGGCCCGGATTCTGGTGACGGCTGGAGCGACCGGTGGACTGAGTGCGGTGGCCGGGGCAACGCTGTCGCCCGGAGACGAGGTCCTGATCCTCGCCCCGTTCTGGCCCCTGATCCGCGGAATCGTCCAGGCAGCGCGGGCGAGGGCGGTTGAGGTTCCGTTCTTTCTGCGCTCCCCTGGCCAAGGGCCCCCGGAAGCCGAGGCTGTAGCCGCGACCTTGAGCCCCCACTTGAGCAGCCGCACCGCTGCCCTCTACGTCAACAGCCCAAACAACCCCACCGGCTGCGTGCTGCCCCCGTCCGTCCTCGACGCCTTGGGCGCCTTCGCCCGCGATCACGGGCTGTGGCTCTGGTCCGACGAGGTCTACGACGCCTACGCCTACACCACATCGCACCAAGCCCTCCGGCACTCCGCGCCCGAGCGCTGTTTCTCGGCGTACTCATTCTCCAAGACCTACGCCATGGCGGGAAACCGCTGCGGCGCCCTCATCGGCCCCCAAGCGCCCGAGTGCATGGCTGCGGTTCGAAAGGTCAGCACCCATAGCTTCTACTCCGCACCCACCGGCTCGCAGATCGCAGCCGCCCGCGCCCTACGGACGGGCGGAGCTTGGCTGGAGAGAACTCGGGAGCTCTACCGCAAGTCGGGGGAAGAAGCGGCTGCGGCCTTGGGACTGCCCCCGGTCCAAGGCGGCACCTTCCTGTTCGTGGACGTCCGTGAGCTGCTAGGAGTCGGCGGCCTGCAGAGCTTTCTGGAGGACTGCATCGACGAGGGGCTCATCTTGGCGCCGGGCTCGTCCTGTGGAGAGGCCTACGGAGGCTACGTGCGGCTGTGCTTCACTTCAGCCGAACCGTCCTGCGTGCGCCGAGGAGTCGAGAAGCTGGCCCAGCGATTGGGACGCTAAGCCGGAACGACTGGAGGCTCAACCGTGGAGCGGTCGGCTCAACCGTGGAGCGGTCGGTTCTCCCGCTGAACCAGCATGACGGTGCTGCTCAACCTGTCCACATCGTCACTCTTCAATTCCAGAAAGCTAAGCGCGGAGCGATGCAGAGAGCGCTTCTCTTCGACGTTTGGCTCGTCGACCCGAATCACCCGCCCGAAGAGCTCCAAGGAGCCGACCCGAAGCGGCACCTCGATCGAGATGACCGCGCCGACCCTCAGGGGTTTGTCCGTCAAGACGGTGCCCCCAACGATTGAAATCTGGCCGATTTCGACCGCGAAGCCCCGCCCATCGGCCTGGAGCCCGCCGTCCGTGGTCTCTCGAGCATTCCGCAAGGTCCCCCTCATCCCGTAGCGAACCCGCACCCCCTCCCGGCGGTTGATGAACTCGACGTCATCCGGATTGTCCAGTCCCAGGAGGAAGCGGGACTGAGTCTTGGCCAGACCTTCGCCACCAAAGGGACCCGCCTTTTGCACCTCCTTGACGTCCCGAACCTCGACCAAGACCGACGTGAACCGGTACAGGCCGTCGTCGCGGGCGAGCTCCACCTCCAACTCGACCCCCTCGTGGAGGTCCTGGCTCGGCACTCCTTTGTAGACAAGGCCCACCCCGCGTGGGTACTCCATCGTTGCCGCGTCGTGGAAGGTGGCGACATTCCAGTCGCCGCGGGACAAGGTCACCCGCTTGAGGCGACCGAGATTCTGGGGCAAGTCCGCCGAACGGCGGCGGGCAGGAGCCTGCTTGGCAAAAAAGACCTGTCCGGGTGCAGCCGCGGTGGCGACTTCGCTGCCAAGCAACTCCTCGACTACGCTCCAAAACGCATCCGTGAAGGGCTTTCCTGACCGGGAGGTGAAGCGGACGTAAGACCCACGGTAGAAAAAACCCAAGTCGCTGGGATTCTCTCGGTCCTTTCCGCGGCGCAAACCATCGAGAAGCGCCTCGAAGCGGCGGCCCTTCCCGCCAAACGGAAGCATGAGGATCCGGTTCTTGGTCAGCACACACCAGACCCGGCGAAAACTCCCGGCCCCGACCCAGTGGAGGCCAGAACCCAGGACGAGGGGGTCCTCGTCGTCGTCGAGGAGGTGATCCATGTCGACGCCGGCCAAGATCTCCTCGGCCTTCTCTCCGGACCATCCCTTCTCCGGATGAACCTCGGGCGAGCCGGGAGGAACCGTGTGGAGCAAGATGTTGGCGAGCGAACTGATCCGGCTTCCGATCCCATCCACTCCGAATGCGAAGTCGGTGCGGCCCTCGAAGATGTGGATCCGACGATCCCGGGCCCCATGGATGGCGACCCGCGTGATCCGGTCGATGTTCAACCCGATGACTTTGGCCCCAACTATGCTGTCCAGCGCACCAGATGGCGTAAAGGTCAGGTGCCTCTGGCCGATCACGAGGTGCCCTGGGTGCGCGAGGGGGCCGCGGAAGTGCTGGACCTCCCAGGTCTCCAACAGCTGGGACGCGGTCTCGTCATGCTCGACCTCCCGCCCGATGCCCAGCGCCATGAACTGAGAGTGCAACCGCGCGGTCAGAGTTCCCTGGAGG
>CAZQTQ010000228.1:0-7057 GCA_964596025.1 uncultured Rickettsiales bacterium | reverse complement strand
GTGTCCAGCTGTACTGGAGTCTGGCCCCAGTACCCGACCGGATCCGGCGCGTAGAGGTAGATCGTCTCCTGCTCGTTGCTCTTGGGGTTGAGGCTGGAGTGGCTCTCCCAAAGGTCCACGTCCGGCTCAGTAAAGGACTTCACGAGCCGGGTGTCGTCGGACTCGGCGTCATTGGTCAGGGTCAGCCGATTGACACGGTGACTGAGAAAGACTGTGACCCGACAGTTGGCATCTACGTCAGAGGGCGCGCCGTAGAGCCCGGTGAGGGTGGGGTAGATGTTGGTGTCGAAGGTCTCGACCACGGCCTCCAAATCGCAGTTGGTGAAGCCGAAAGCCGGAACTGGGTCGTAGTCGATGGTGTTGGTCGGGTCATCGCAGTCGGTATCGATATCGATCGGGGTCTCGTTGTCGACGTAGATAGCGATGTTCTCGCCCAGGGCCCGGAGATTGGCACCGCGGGCGCTACGGGTGCTCTCCTCGGCAATGGAGTCCCGGATGTAGAGATCCACCTCATCGAAGTGGACGTCGGATTCCTCGAGGTTGGGAGTGCAGGCTGTATTGGCGAACGAGCCGCCGGGGACGTAGCCGGCCCGCGCACCGGGCTTGGGCTGGAAGGCCTCTTGCAGAGCCTGCGCAAAGGGGGTGCCCATGGCCGCACCGGGGCCACCCTGGGGGGTATTCGACGGATCCGGGATCTCAGTCTCGGGATCCGGCTGGCTGCCACTTTCGGGCAACTCCTCGCCGTCGGCCGAGACGGGATGGCTATCGTCGTCGTCCCCGCCACCGCCGTCGTCGTCGTCGTCGTCCCCGCCGCCGGCGTCATCGTCGTCGCCCTTCTTGAGTTCCTCCTGATCGGTCAACTGAATGGAGAAACTGACGGGGCTCTTCGCGCTGTTGACGAGGACAAGGAGGAACTGCGCCGCGAAGTCAGTGATCAGAGGGGGGTTGTGCTCCTCGTAATTGCTGCACTTCTCGTTGGACAGGGGAACAACTGACCGGCCCCCCTGGAAGGAGAGCGGCTCACTGGAACCCGGCGTGCACAGGTCGCCCGTCCCCCCCTTCTTCTTCTTCTTTCCTCCAGCCCCGATCACGAGGTCTCCCTCCTCGGGGTAGGTGGCACACGGGTAGCTAGAGTTGCCCTGTGGGTCGGCCGCGCAGAGCTTGATAACTCCGGTCTCCGTACCCTCTCCGATGTCGAGCGCACTGGCCCAGTACAGGACCCCCTGGTCGTCGAGGATGGGCGGGGCCCCGTCCACCGAGGAGACCTCGACCGAATTGCTGCCCAACGGAACCCCCAACTCGTCCACCACAGTCATGGGGTTGGAGGCGGAGTCAGGGCCCTCGATGCCGAAGTAGCCCGTTACGTTGTAGCCGGTCGAATCGGAATCGCTGACCTGCCATGTGACGGCGATCGTGCCCGACAGGGGGGGCTCGTCCGGATCGACAGCGATGATCTCGATGATCGGCGCCAAGGGATTGTTGGCGCTGTCGTCGTCGTCACCCTTGCTGTCGTCGTCCCCACTCGACCAGGAGAAGGCGTCGCCGTCGTCCTGGCAGCCCCCAAGCACGATGGGCAAGCCGGCCCAAACCAATACGGCAGCAAGGACGGGACCAAAGGACAAATTTGTGGCGGGTCTATTCATCAGTAAATGGCTCAACAGCAGCCCATTTGAGGGTAGCACTCGGCTTCTTTGAGTGTCAAGGCAGGTTTGGGCGCGTATAATGTAGTAATTCTAGCCACTTTGGTTCGTTCTCTCGCCATTCTCTACTCGTGCCTTCGCAACCGACGCCCCTTCAAGGACGAGGACCCCGGAACACTACCCCCTAGTGAAGCCAAGTAGAGGTACTTTAGCCCGGGTACAATGAAGCCCGTTGCGCCACCCGGCGGAGTTCCACACCCCTTAGAGTCATGTTCACTTCTCGGTTTCACTCCAGAGCGCTGCCTTACGCCCCGCTGGGGACCATCTTGCTCGTGCTCCTAGGCGTCGGGGCCAGCGGCTGCGACGGCCTTGGCCCTCAGCGCTACGAAGAGGTGCTTGTCGCCGGACACACGGACCGCATTTGCCCCGGCGATCCCAGCGGACTCTGCGACTTCAGCGACAACTTCGAGCTGCGCGTCGGCAGCGCAAAGGTCTCCATCACTCCGACCGCCTGGGAGACTTGGACCGACACCAACGACAACGGCGAATACGACTCCGGGATCGACAGCTATCTCGACTGCGGTGCAGACCGTCTCTGCCCGGAAGACGGGGGCTACCCCGGACCGGATGCCGGCGAGGCCAACGGAGAGTTCGAAGCCCTGTGGATCGCCGGCTTCGGCAACGGCAGGCCCTTGCAGGATGTGGCCGATGACACTTGGGCGCGGGCCACCGTCATCGAGCAAGGGAACACCACCCTGGGCCTCGTTTCAATCGATGTCGTCGGCTTCTTTTACGACGAGGTTCACTCGATCCGTGCGGCGGCCCAGTTGGAGCTGGGCATCGACCACGTGGTCGTGGCCTCCACCCACGTTCATGAGGCTCCCGACACCGTCGGGATATGGGGCCCAAACCTGGCGAGGACCGGCCAAAACGCCGACTACATGGCCCAGATCCATCTCGCCATTGGCGACGCCCTCCGGGAGGCCCAGACCCGAGCCGTCGCCGCCAGCGCCTACGCCGGCACCTACCGCATCGGCGACGAGGCCTGGGATGGCCGGGGGATCAACGCGGTCAACATCGATAAGCGCGCCCCACACATCGTCGACCCTTCGGTCCAGACCCTGCGCTTCGAGGCCACCGGCAGCGGCGAGACCTTGGCGACCTGGGTGAACTTCGCCAACCATCCCGAGGCCGCCGGAGACCGCAACACCTCCCTGACCTCAGACTTCGCCCATACCCTGCGGACGACGGTGGAAGAGGGCGCGGATCAAGGGCCTGCGGGGGCGCTGGCCGGCGCAGGCGGGGTGGCGACCTACTGGCAGGGGGCCTGCGGAGGGATGATGACTCCGCTCGGAGTCGAAGTGCCCGACCTCGACGGGAACCTCTACACCGAGAGCAGCCTCGAGAAGTCCTACGCCGTCGGCCGGGTAACGGGCTACCACGCCCTCCAGGCTCTCGACGGCGAGCAACTGATCCCCGAGGCCCTGCTCCGCTTCCGCACCAAAGAACTCTTCCTTCCGGTCGAGAACGCCACCTACCACCTCGCCCTCAACCTCGGAGTCCTCGCGCGCACGGGCTACAACTACGACGAAGACGAGCTGATAGGGACCTCGAACATCCCCCAACTACTGACTGAGGTCTCGGTTATCGAGCTCGGCAACTTCGCGGCCATCACCGTGCCGGGAGAACTCCTGCCCGAGCTCCTGCTAGGCGGATACGACGGCGCATTCACCGGGCCCTTGCAGCCACTCGTCGATGAGGGAGCGACCAATCCACCAGACCTGGACACGGCGCCGGCGGGACCCTACCTGCGGGACCTGATGCCCGGCGACTTCCAGATGGTGCTCGGCCTCGCCAACGATGAGATCGGCTACATCATCCCGGACTACAACTACGCCCTCCACCCCAACAGCCCCTACCTCAGCGAAGCCGAGGGCGACCACTACGAAGAGACGAACTCGGTGGGACCGCAGACCACGTCCTTGGTCGTCGGTGCGCTGACGCAGCTGCTGGCCTTCGAGCCGCCCGAACTCTAGCTGCCGGTCCGCCGGCGCCGTATGCCGAAGAGGGCGAAGAGAGCGCAGAGGGCGGTTCCAACCCAGCCCAGGGGACGATCGGCAGACCCCAGCCCGCAGCCGCACCCCTCCTCTTCCAGGGGAGGCGGGCCGGCGTAGGTACGGAGCGCAGTAGCACAGTTTCCGGTGTTCTTCGGGTCGTTGTGGAAACCAACCCAAGCCCGCCCCGCCTCGGCCGCATTCGCCGGCGTCCGCCAGCCGTAGAGGTAGCCGTCGCGGGTGCCGGTCCAAACGTCCAAGTAGCCGTCGCCGTCGACGTCACCGACCGCGGGCGATCCGAGGATCCACTGCCCGGTGTCCTTGGGCCAACCTGCAGGCTCCTGACCGTAGGCGTCATAGGCGTGGACGATGTGGCCAGCCGAGCCGTTTATGGCCTCTAGATCTCCATCGCCGTCGATGTCCGCCAACGCGGGGTTCAGGAAGAACTGCATGTCCTCCATGATGCGGGGGAAGCCCGGCAGGGAGCGCAAGGCCGGCTGGGAGCCGCTGCTGTCCAGCGCTCCGGACCATCCGGCCAGGAGGTGGTCGTGGTTGTGGAGGTTCCCGTCGTCTAAGAGGCCATTGGCGTAGTCGAAGCCCATCGCGCCGACCAGGTAGTCGGGCCGGCCGTCCCCGTCCATATCGCCCCAGGCGCCGCTGTTGATCATGATGAGCAGGGCTGCGGCCTCGGACGTATTGCTGTAGCCGCCAAAGTCGGCCGCCACGTCGCTCAGGTTCGCGAACGACTCGCCGGTCGACGAGAGCAGCTTTCCGGAGTCGGCGATGGTGTGCATGGCGACCTCGAGAAGACCGTCGCCGTCGACGTCGCACAGGGTTGGGGAACCGGGGATCCCCTCGCCGACATAGGGCAGGGCGTTGGTGTAAGCGCCGTACACATAGGCAGGCCAGCCCTCCTCGATCTCGCCGGTGTGGCTGATGAGATAGCCGACACCGTAGGTGCCGGTCGTCTTCTGGTTGCTGCCAACCGCAATCTCGAGGTGGCCATCGCCATCGACGTCGCCCAATGCGGGGCTGGAGATGATGCGCTCTCCGCGGGAGCGGTCTTCCCCGCCGCTGCTGTAGGTGACCCGCAGCTCGACCGGGAAGCCAGAGGCCGACGAGGCGTCGTGGTGCAACGCATAGACCCGACTGTCCATCGCACCGATCACGATCTCCAGGTCACCGTCGTCGTCCAGATCGCCCAGGGCGGGACTCCCGAAGAAGCCGTAGTCGTAGTTGTTGTCCTCGGGGTTGTTCAGGCCCTCGACCAATCCGCGGTCCAAGACGAAGGGGAAGCCCGCTAACGGGGTTCCGTCGTGGTGCCAGGCCCAGAGTTCGCCGTTGAGGCTCGCAGCCACCACCTCCACGTCGCCGTCTCCATCGAGGTCCCCGATGGCAGGGGAAGCGATGGCACCGTGGCGTTGATCTGCTCCAATCGGTCCCTCGCCGTCGCCGTAAGCCTTTTGGCCCAGGTGGTTGCCGGCGTCGTTCGGGTCCTGCTCTTCCAACTTCGAGAAGCGCTGCGGCCAGCCCGGCTTGGCGCGCACTGCTCCGTCAGTGACGTAGATCGCTCCATCCGAGGTCAGAAATACGATGTCGTCCGTACCGTCCCCGTCGACATCAACCAGGGTGGGGCTCGACTCCAGACTCGTGCCCACCTTCTTGGGCAGTCCCTCGAAGAGATCGGGGTCCTCTTGCACGTAGAAAGCCTTGCGCATGGCCCCAATCCGGCCCTCAGCGTCTGCAACAACGAGGCGGAGTTGCACCATGTGGACGTGGGCCTTTTCGGCCTTGGCGACGTTGGTGTCGACTGCGTAATAGGGCTCGATTGGAGCCGCAGGATCGACGGGGAGATCGTCCAAGGACAGGGTAGCGAGCAGGCCATCGCTCGGCTCGGTCCCGCTGCCTGCGGCGACCTCGACCCAGTCCGCCTCGGTGGGGTTGAGCCCGCCCGCAGCCAGGAGCCGCCAGGTGTAGGCCGAGGAGCGGGGAGCGGCCGCACGGCCCTCGACCACCAGAGTGCGGCCCTCGGCGAGCGAGAGGGTGTCGAACCAGCGCGGAGTCCTGAGGTCGGCTTCGGGGGGAATGGACCCTGCCTGCACTGCGCTGACGACCTGGTAGGCGTTGAGCCGCCCATAACCGAACCAGGCATCCCAGCCGGGGTGGCTGGGGTAGCGCTCGGGGTCTGCGCCTCCCTCGTTGAAGGCGATGTCATCGACCGAGGTGGTCAGGAGCTGGTAGGCCTCGTTGCCCGAGAGCGGACTCGAGAGCGTGCCGGCGACTACGGCGTCCTGCGCTGCCGAGTACATCAGGCCCGCGATCCCTGCGCTCCTTCCGACCGCCCCCGAAGAACAGCCAGTAGCTGAAGCCGAGAGATCGAGGCGGGGGCCGTAGTTGGTGCAGTTAGAGAACGCCACCCAGCTCGTGGTGTTCTCGATGTTGCTGGCGTCGTGGCGGATGGCGTGGAGGTAGACGGTGTGGTGGTTGGCTCCGGGGAAATTGTGGTGGTAGGCGGTCTCATCTGCGGCCGAAGCAATGACAACTGCACCTTCGTTCCAGGCGTAGTCGATGGCATCAGCCGCGAGCTGGGTGTTGTTCAGGGTGCCGAGCGCCTCCTGGACGACGAGTGCACCTTGGTCAACGGCGTAGAGGACCGCGTTGCCGAAGTTGTTGACGTCACCCACAAAGGAGTCTGACACCCGGAGGTTGAGAAGCATGCAGTTTGGGCAACTGCCGATGCCGCCGCCGTTTCCGCCCTCTTCCACGGACCAACGTGCTTCTTTGGCGCCGTGGCTGTAGCCGTCGTTGAGGACCTCGTCGTAGGGGTTGTTGTCGTTCCAGAAGAAGTCCCAGCCCGAGATGTCGTCGATGTAGCCGTTGGCATCAGCGTCGTCCCCGTCCGAGAACACGCCGATGAGGTCGCTGGGATCCAAGACGTCGTCCGCGTGACCCAGCGGCAGATCACCGCTCGTGATCTCGACGCGGGGGTCTTCTTGCCAGTCGGTCATGTTGAAGACGCCATCGTCGTTGAAGTCGTGTCGGCCGCGATCGGCTCCGCTGGCATCCTGGGGATAGGGCAGCTCACCCTTGTTGAGGTAGTGCTTGTTGAGGAGGCCGCCTTGGCTCCACTGGATGCCGGAGTCCAGCACTGCGACGATCACATCGGTGCTGCCGGTCGTAATGCTCCAAGCCTGGTCGACCCACATTCCCGAGCCCAGAGGCCGCTCGTCTTTGGGGAGGACTGCCGCGCCGACCTCTTCGGGGTGCCCCGAGCCCAATTCCCACTCGTCTAGCGGATCGAAGTCGGAGGGGCAGGAGCCACCGGTTCCGCAGTCGGGAAAGGTGGGAAGGGGCAGCTCGGCG
>CAZQTQ010000227.1:985-7107 GCA_964596025.1 uncultured Rickettsiales bacterium | reverse complement strand
GTCGTCGTCCAGCATGCGGCGCAGGGCTAGGGTGTTGCTTTCGTCGGAGAGCCAGGTGTCCACCGCGGGGTCGGGTTGGGCCAGCGCTGCGACCACCGAGGCAGGCTCGGTGGCGGTGCCTGCGGCCCAAGCCTCCAGCGTCTGCAGGGCCTTCGCCCTGGTGGCGGCCTTCTTCGCTTTGGCCGGAGCCTTCGCCTTCGCTGCGGCTTTCGTGGCCTTGGTTGGGGCCTTGGCTTTCTCCTTGGGCTTGGCCTTCTTGCTCGAGGTCTTCGCGGTGGATTTGCGGGGTGGAGCCATGGACGGGATGCTACTCGATCGGCGGCTCGGTTGGCTCGCCCGTAATCTGCTCTTGGCCGCAGGCTTCCTTCCAGATCGCCAGCCGCCCTTCCGTGAGTCAACCTCACGTTGCGGCTGGACCGCGTGCGCTTGGGATGCCGCAGCCGACCAATTGCCCAAGCTCGGCTAGTCTGCACCGATGGACCGCCTCCACCTCCTGATCTCCGGCCGGGTGCAGGGCGTCTGGTACCGGGCGAGTACGCAGAAGACCGCCCAGGAGCTTGGCCTCGTGGGTTGGGTGCGCAACCAGCGGGACGGTCGGGTCGAGGCAGTGGCCGAAGGGCCGCGGGACCGACTGGAGGACCTCTTGGCCTGGGCCTGGAGGGGTCCGCCGGCAGCTCGGGTCGAGGACGTCAAGAGTGAGTGGGGGCCGGGGACGGCGGAGTTCGACGCCTTCTCCGTGCGGCGGTGAGGGCTGGGTCGGCTGGTGAACGGGGGCTGGCGCAGAGCGGGTGCATCCAACCCGTGGGTCTAGGGGGCAGGGGCCGGGATAGCCGACAGCACCGCACTGAGCGCTCGGATGGCGTGGGCGGTAGCGATCAGCGGGTCGTCCTCACGCTGAATGCGGTTGCGGTTGAACCATCGGCCGGAGGCGCTCTGTTCCTCGTCCAGGGCGGCGATGAGGTCTTCGCGCCAGGTCTTGGTGCCGCCAAAGCGGGCGAAGCACTCGGCAGATGCGGCTCGGTAGTAGCCCTTGAGGCCTTCCGCATAGGTGCGCAGGCGACCGCGGTCGATCCCCGGCGCGCGGTCGACACGGTGGTACCGCTGAAGAAAGAGCATGGCTTCATCGACGGCCTGTTCGCCGAGCCGCTGGCCCAGCGCTGCCATCGAGAGAATGCCGTCGGCGGTGGCTGTGCCGTAGCCAGCGATCGCTCCCGACTTGGTTCGCACGCCCTTGTTGAGGCGCTCGGTCACCGGGCAGTAGAGAAAGCCGGCGTCCCCGGTTTTGCACACCTCGACAAAGGGCTTGGCTTGGCTCAGGCTGCGGTCCTCAACCGTCCGACCGAGCTCCGCCAGGGCCTCCAAGATGACGCGGCACCGGCCCAAGTCCACCAGCAGGATCTGCTCCTTCCGCGGCACGCGCGGGTTGCCCTCGATGAAGCCGCCGAGGGCGGGGTGGCCCTGCTCGACCTCATTGGGCTGCACCTGAAGGCTCTCAAGCCAAGTCACGGTGGGGGAGAGGTGACTGCGCCAGCCCGGCGGCCGCAGGGCAGCGAAGGCCTTCAGCGTGTAGGCGGTGGCCCGCGCGGAGTAGAGGGGTTTCTCCGACAAGACCCCGACGGCGCCCCGTCGGTCCATGTGGCGGAGAAGCCACTCAAGCCCTAGGCCTGCGCTGCCTTTGGGCAGGGGGAAGTCGTTCCGAGGGATGCGGAAGAGTGCGTCCAAGACAAAGGGGGTGCAGACCTCGCCGCCGGCAAGGTCGGCGTAGACCCGGCTGCGAAAGCTACCGTCTGCCTCCTGTTGGCCCCACAGCCACTTTGCGCCTCGGCGTAGGGTGGCCCGGGCCCGTTGGTCGAACTCGCGGGAAAGGGGCTTGGGCGGGGTGTAGTCGAGGCCCTGGTAGAGGGGGGCCGACGGCTCGCTCGATCGGCAGGCCGAGAACGCGGTTCCGGCGCAGGCCGCCCCCGTCAGCCCGGCAAGGTGGCGCATGCACTCCCGTCGACTCAGCACGCGGGGCCTCCCCAGTCCTCGAGCACGCGGGGCCTCCCCAGTCCTCGCTTCACCATGGAATGATCTTAGCGGTGTGATCGCCATCTGGGGCGTTCTGTTGCTTCCTCTTGATCCCGGGCGTTCCGTGGGGGACGATGCCGCCGCTTCCCTCCCTTCGGAGTCTCATGCCTCGCTGCCTCCGTCCAGTTGGTGTCCTGTCACTCCTCGTGTTGTCCGTGGCGGTTGGCTGCGGCGAGACGCCGCCCGAGCCTCCCCCGCCCGATGCCTGGGGCACGCTGACGGGGCCCGGCGGCCCCCAGGCTCTCTTTGAGGACGGCGCGCTGTGGAAGTCCTGCGCCCACCTCGACGGCGGTGAGGAGGACTCGGATCATCACAACCTGGTGGTCATGATCGACGGCTACCTCCTCTTGCCTTGGGCACCCGAGTACTCGGGCGGCGGGCTCAGCTTCTTCGAGTTCTCCAATCCCTGTGAGCCGGTCAAGGTCGGCGAGGCTTATGACGGGGACATCCGAGAGTCTCACACCCTGTCGTTCTCGCGGGTGGATGGCCGGCTCTATGTGGCCGTCGACTACCACGGGGGACTGGTCGATGGCGAGATCGTCGGCGGGGTTCAGATCTGGGACATCACCGATGTCACAGCGCCTGCACCGGTCGCGTCCTTAGCCCTCCTGGACTACGCCTACCCCGACGCCTACGCGCGGGTGAGCCTGGCCACCTTCTGGCAGGGGCCCTACCTGTATGTCAGCGGGGCGGACAACGGCTTCTGGATTGTCGACGCCAGCGATCCCACGCAGCCGCAGTTGGCGGCGCACATTCCTTTGGACCCGCTGCTTCGGGTGGGGGCGGTCCACGTCATCGGCAACCTCGCCATGGTGTCGACGGCCGAAGGGGCTCGGACCTTGCTCATGGACGTCAGTGAGCCGCTGCAGCCCGGTCTCCTGCCCGGCGGGGAGTTCCTTGTTTCGGACGGGGACGGCACGAACCGGGAGTACTACTTCGCCAACATCGGGGGGCGCTATGCGCTGTTTGCCCGCAAGGACGGGGGAGGGGGCTTTGTCGCCTACGACCTCAGCGACCCGATGAACCCCATTTGGGCTGGCGAGTACGTGACCGAGGGCAACGGCGGCTATGTGTTTCGCCGAGAGAACCACATCTTTGTGGGCGACTCCAAGGACGCCCGGGTCTTCGACATTGCCTCGCTTGCGGCGCCTTCGCTCTTGGGTGAGGCCGACCTGGAGGGCGATCTGGACACGGCGACGCCCGTTGGAAACGTCGTCGTCCTTTCGGTCGATGACGAGGCGCTCCCGGGCCAGGCCAGCAGCGTCGTTCCGTACACGAGGGAGCCTGATCTGCGAGGGCCCCAAGTGGAGTTCAGTTCGCCGTCCGACGGGGCCATCTTCCAAGCGCTTTCCTCGCGAATCGGAGTGTCTTTCGACGAGATGGTGGAGTTCCCCAGTGTCTTCGCGGGCTCCTTCCGGGTGACCGACGCGGCGGGCTTTCCGGTGGCTGGCAGTTACAACGCGCAGGAGACGATTGTGAACTTTACGCCGGACACCCTTCTGGCTGAGGACACGACTTATGTCGTCACCATCCCGTCCGGCGGCATCATCGACGTCAGCGGGAACGCGGTTTCCGAGGAGTTTCGGTTCCGCTTCTCGACGGGTGCAGAACTCGCGGTGGAGGCGGGCAGTGGGGCGTCGAGCTTCTAGCGTTTGCAGCCCTCTCGCGCTCTGGACCGTGGCATGGGGACTCAGCGTCGGCTGTACCGGGGGGGGCGATGCCGAGTTCCTGGCCCAAGCCGGTGGGGCGGTCCAAACCTACGTCGGCTCGGATCTCGTCTTTGATGCCTCGGGCTCCGTCGGTGCGTCGACCTACGCCTGGACCTTCGGAGACGGCCAGTCCTCCGTACCATCGACCGAAGCCCAAGCGACGCACCGCTACGAAGCGCCGGGACACTTCAGCGCCGTCTTGCAGGTTCGCGATGCGCAGGGGCGGACCGCGGCGTCGACCCGTCGGGTGACGGCGATCTACCGGCCGCTGGAGCGGCCGCCGCAGGCCTCGTCGCTCTTGGCCGAAGCTGCGGACGGGAGCCGCCTCTTTGTCGCTTTGCCCGACTTTGATCGGGTGGCAGTGATCGCGCTGGCCGACGGGAGCGTCGAGACTCACCTCGAGGGCTGCGCTGCCCCCAGCGCTGTGGCTCAGGCCCGCAGCGTCCCCGTGCTGGCGGCAGCGTGCCGCGGCACGGGGAAGGTCCAGCTCTTCGACTCCGAGACGCTCGAAGCCGGGGCCGAGATCGAGCTGGGAGCGGGCGCCCAGCCTACGGCCGTTCTGCTGGACGCGGCCGCCGAGCGTCTGTGGGTGGTGGACTCCGCTGGGGCGCAGGTTGCGGCCTATGAGCTCGCCGCGGCCTCCGCTTCCGGAGCTGCGCCCACGCTTCTCTGGGAGGCCTCTCCCGGCCCCGATCTTCGCGGTATGAGCTGGGTGGAGGACCGGCTGGTGCTTACGCAGTGGCGCAGCCCGGCTGACGGAGGGCGCTACTGGTTCGGTCCGGACGACGGCTCCACCTTCACCGAAGGGCGGCTTGCACTGGATCCCGGCCCGGACAGCGACACGACGTCCCGGGGAGTGCCTAGCTACCTGGAGGCTATCGCCATCCGGCCCGATGGCAAGCAGTGGGTCTTCCCCTCGACCCAGGCCAACGTCGAGCGAGGACCGGTGCGCGACGGCGAGGCCCTGAGCCACGAGACGACGGTCCGGGCCGTACTCAGTCAGGTGCTCTGGTCGCCGGAAGCACCGACCGACGCGCCGGTCGAGGATCGCCGGAAGACCTTCGACGACCGGGGCCTGGCCCGCGCCGCCACCTACGGTCCGGAAGGCGCATGGCTATACGTCGCCATGATGGGCATGGAGACGGTCGAATTTCTCGATCCCTTCACTTTGCAGGGGGCAGGCTCCATCCTCTCGGTGGGGCGGGGGGTCGACGGGCTCTGGGTCGAGCCCAGCGGTGCCGGCCTGTGGGTTCTGGCCTCCCTATCCCGCGAGCTGGTGCGCTATGCGCTGGACGGCAGCGGCGGGCTGCCCCGGGAGACCCACCGGCTGGATCTGCGGCCAGCCGGTGAAGAGGTCTTGGATGCCGAGGTTCTTCTCGGCAAGCAGGTCTTTCACCGTGCCTCAGACCTCCGGATGAGCCGTGACGGCTACCTCAGCTGTGCCTCTTGCCACCTCGAGGGCCGGGGCGACAACCGCACCTGGGACTTCACCGACCGCGGCGAAGGCCTCCGCAACACGGCGAGCCTCCGCGGCTTTGGGGCCCTGCCCGACGGCCCCATTCACTGGTCGGGCAATTTCGATGAGGTCCAGGACTTTGAGGGCGACGTCCGCTTCGCTTTTGCTGGCACCGGCTTCCTGTCCGAGGCCGAGTGGGCGGAGACCAGCGAGACTCTGGGGCCGCCCAAAGCGGGCCTGAGCGAGGAACTGGACGCGCTGGCTGCCTACCTGGCCACCTTGGACGAGATCCCGAGCTCGCCCTACCGCGGCGGGGAGGGGGAGCTGAGCGAGGAGGCGGTTCAGGGGGAGGCGCTCTTCCTCTCCGACGCGGTGGGCTGCGCGCTCTGCCATCCCCCACCGCACTACACCGACAGCCAGTGGCTGGCTCCCGGCGAGCCCATGCTGCACGATGTCGGCACGATCACTGCCGAGTCGGGCGGTCGCCTCGGGGGCGAGCTCCTCGGTCTCGACACCCCCAGCCTTCGTGGTCTCTGGGACTCGAAGCCCTACCTGCACGACGGCTCGGCTGTGAGCCTTGATGAGGTCCTCGTGAAGCGGAACCCTGATGACCTTCACGGCACGACCTCGCAGCTGACCGAAGCCGAACGCCTGGCGCTTGTTGCCTTCCTTCTCCAGATCCCGTGAGCGGTCTCTGCTAGATTCTGCATCCGCCGCGATAGCGGTGGATGGAGGGATTCCCATGCTTCGCGAACCGCTTCCAAGCCCTGTCCTCGGTGCCGCGGCGGCCCTCTTGCTATTGGTAGGAAGCGGCGGCCCCGCCTTTGCAGGGCAAGACGTGATCTCGGAGCGAGGGGAGGACTTCGACGAGGACACGCGCTACACCATTC
>CAZQTQ010000227.1:0-975 GCA_964596025.1 uncultured Rickettsiales bacterium | reverse complement strand
GGCGAAACTCGGGGCAAGGAGCTGCGCCGAGAGCTCGGCCAGAGCGCCCGCAAGGAGACGGTCGATGGTGTGGAGTGGCTCATCTTCGAGTTCGAGACCCTGCGGTGGACCCAAGAAGAGCGCGGCGACAGCCTGCGTCTGGTCGACTTCCGCTCCTCGGGCAAACGCCTGCGCATTCGGCTCGGCAGCAGCAAGCGCCCCGCGGTGGCCGAGTGGGTCTTCGAGAGCTGGACGCCTGATTCGCGCACCCAGGAGTCCTCGACCTACTGGCTGACCCACGGTGGTGCCGGGGCGGCGATGGCCCGTGCCGAGCGGCTGGCCAAGGAAGAGGATGAGGCCAAGGCCAAGGAAGATCCGGCGGTGCGGGCCCAGGCAATCCTGGACACCGTGGCGCAGCTGGACGCGGCGGGTGTCGACGACGCCCAGGTGCGCCGCCGCCTCATCGATGGGGCCCTCAGGCAGGCCGGTTTTGGTCCAATCACCGACGAGGAGTATGCGTCTGTCGCGCCCGAGGAGGGCTAGGCGGACCTCCGCTTCAGCCTTCGTCCCTGCTTGTGTCCTCAGCCTCACGCTGATCGGCGCAGCCCTGGGACTGTGCGGATGCTGCTCGGCCAATGGGGGCAGCGAGACCCCGAAGGTTGTGAAGGTCCCCGCGGGATTCTGGGAACACTGGGGCGACGGACAGGCCGAGATCGCGACCTATGCCTTGCGGCAACCCCGCTACGGGGAGCTTCGATCTGGAGAAGCCGTCATCATCTCGGTCACTGAGACCATTGATGAGGAAACCCGAATCAAGAGTGACAGCAACGAGGGGGTTTCCGTCCTCAAGCTCAATGAAATTCGGGATTTTTCGACTGGGATTTACGACTACAACGCGATGACCAGCACCTTTGTTCCTCTCGATGGAAGCAGAAAACAGGGAATACCCACAAAGGTCAGCATTTCAATGCAGGAATGGTGTGGGCAGGTGTGGGA
>CAZQTQ010000226.1:0-7160 GCA_964596025.1 uncultured Rickettsiales bacterium | reverse complement strand
CCACCCTCTCCGGTACGGTGATGACGGGGACCCTGCAAGACCAAGCGATCGTGGTCACAACGAACTCCGCCGACCTCGGGGCTGGTCCCTGGAACTACGTCTTCATACCTGGCTTTGGCCCCTTCTCCATTCCCGTGGGCAACTACCGGCAGGAGACCTCGCTCCTCGCCTACCACGACACCGACGGAAATGGCCTCTTCGAACCCAGCGACCAGATCGGCCAACCGGACGAAAATCCCTTCACTGTGGGTCAGGGCAACTACGTCAACGTTCTGATTGAGGTCCCGGCCTCGAACCCAATCGAGGCGCCGCAGCCACCGGCCTATGCGCCGATCACCGGCACAGTGGTCTACGACGCCTTCCAGGGCGTGGGCGACATCCTGGTCTTTGCCTCGAGCACCACGGTCACCGGCACGATCTACAGCGCATTGACGCTCGGAAGCCCCGGCGCTTTTGGCCTGGTCACCCCCCCAGAACTGACCTCGCTCCTCATCTGGGCTGTGCACGATGTGGACGGCGACGGCAACTACGACGTGTCCGCCGATCCCTTCGGCTCTTTCGGCCCCGTCGTCGTTCCCACCGGCGGCCTCTCTGACGTCACACTCACGCTGAACGAGGCCGACGGGCTCGGCAGCATCGCAGGGACAATCACTTACAACGCGATCGGCACACCAGACGACATCCTCTACATCGCCGTCTTCGATACAGCACCCGAGGAGGGAGGCAAGGGCCTCCAGGCGCTCGATATTTCACCCCCGGTCTTCCCCGTGCAGTACAGCTTCACGAACCTACCCAGCGGCATGTATTGGATCACGGCCTACCTAGACGTTGGAGGGGACAGCGACCCCAGCGGGGGCAACAATCCCGGCGACGTGATGGGCGCGAGCGCTCCGATCCAGCTCTCCCCGAACCAAGACGTGCAGGGTCACAACTTCGGTATGGGGAACGTGGGGCCGGGCTAAGCGCCGCACGAGGACAACCGCTAGACCTTGGCGCCAGAGCACCTCGCCCCGAGGTACACGCACCGCGGCCCTGCGGGCGACTCAGTCGAAAACCAGCTCGCCTGTAATGGTCAGGCTAGGCGGTGGGCCGTCCAAGTCGACCTCGTAGCTCATCGTCCCTTCGGACCGCTCCCACTTGTAGCGCTCAAAGAGCCCCTCCATACCGGCAGCCGTGTTCGTGGTGACGAGGCTGCAGCGTTCTTGATGGGCTGCGTCCATCGCCGACACGAGGAGCGCGGCCGCCGCCCCTCGACCTCGATGGCCCGGATGAACGTAGAGGTCACCCAGCATGGCGAAAGGCGCCATCCGCATAGTGGAAAAGCCCATCGTCAACGAGACCACACCGATCACCCGCTGCTCCTCGGTCATCGCCATGTAGAAGCGCACCCGATCCGAGCGGATGGCCGACTCCATACGGTCCAAGTCGTCCTTTGCGGGCAAGGAGACGGAGGCCTCAATAAGGAACTGACTGAGGAGGGGAAGGAACCCGGGATTCTTGATCGAGGTCGCACGACAGATGGTGAACACTGACGAATTGTACCCTCTAAGACCCATCCATCTAAACTGCTCCTCATGCACGCAATCCGCTTTCACCGGCAGGGGCCCCCGGAGGTTCTGCAGCTCGAGGAGCTGAGTGATCCCATCGCGGGACCGGGCGAGCTGCTGCTGGAGCTACGGGCCTCCGGGGTCAACCACCTCGACCTCTGGGTTCGTCGGGAGCTGCGCGGTGTCTCCCTGCCTCGAATCCCCGGCGCCGACGCTGCGGGCGTGGTCAAAGCGCTGGGGCCCGACGCTAGCGGCTTCGACCTCGGCGACTCCGTCCTCATCGATCCGGGGTATTCCTGCGGTCGGTGCAGCCGCTGCGTGGCCGGTGAACCGACCCTGTGTAGAGGCTTCGGCATTCGGGGCGAGAGCAGCGACGGGACCTACTGCACTCACCTCGCCCTGCCGGTCCAGGCCTGCCTACCCTTACCGCAGGGCTGGAGCTTCGCCCAGGGAGCAGCTTTCCCCCTGGTCGCACTCACCGCCTGGCGCATGTGCATCGAGCGGGGGCGCCTCCAGCCCGGCGAAGAGGTCCTTGTACTCGGCGGAGCCGCCGGCGTGGGAACCCTCTGCATCCAGATCGCCAAGATGGTGGGTTGCCGCGTCCTCGCCACCGCCTCGACCGACGAAAAGCGCCGCCTATGCCGCGAGCTCGGGGCCGATGTGGTGTTGGACTCGAGGGACGAGGACTGGGTCAAGGCGGTTCGCAAGGCGAGCCGGCAGGGCGCGGTCGATGTCTGCGTCGACTACGTGGGGAAGGCGACCTGGAAGGGCTCTCTCAAGGTGACACGCAGCGGTGGGCGGGTACTGACCTGCGGGGCGACCACCGGGCACGATCCCATCGAAGACCTCCGCCACATCTTCTTCCGCCAGCTCTCGATCATCGGTTCCACCATGGGATCCAAGACCGACCTGGAGTCCGCCTTAGGGGCAGCGGCCGACGGCTACCTGAGGCCAGTCGTCGACCGCGAGCTTCCCTTGGAGCAGGCGGCCAAGGCCCACCAGCTGCTCGAAGACCGAGCTGTGGCCGGCAAGGTGGTCCTGAGCGGAGGCACGGGATGAGCCGGAGCTTCATCGCAAGCTACCCGGTTCGCTTCGGCGAAATCGATCAGGCCGGGGTGATGTACTACCCCGCGCTCTTCGATCGCATCCACCGCGCTTTCGAGGACTTCTGGGCTGAGATCTCCGGAAAGAGCTACCAATACATCCTCGAAGAAGTCGGGATTGGTTTTCCGCTGGTTGAGCTAGCCAGCAACTTCTCGCGGCCTTTCCGCTTCGGGGAAACGCTTCGAGCTGAGTTTGTCGTGCTTCAGATTGGCAAAAAGTCGCTGCGCTTTCGGGTCCAGTTGTTTGGTGAAGGAGAGGAGCGACCGCGGGCCGAAGCCGAGCTGAAGACTGCAGTCATCGACATGAAGGCCTTCTCCGCCTGCTCACTGCCCGAGGAACTCCGGAAACAGCTGGAGCCCTACCGCCTCCTCGAGGACAGGGCCTAGCGAAATGCGACGCTGCGCTAGCGGCCCTGGGACCTCTGTCGATCCCGCCGTCCTCGGCGCAGCCCTCCTACTCTCGTTTTCTTTGGCACCCGTAGCACCGGTCCAAGCCGGCACTACGGTCGACACCCTGGCCTCGGCCATCCTCAGTCCCGCTAGCAGCCTCGAAGGCGGAAGCCTCATCGGCCCCCCCGAGTCCCGTGCCACCTGGTTCTTCGTCGGTGGAATCCAGCCACGGGACGGTGCCGCCCTCGTGGCCCTGTCGACCGGAAACCTCCAGACCCCGCCCGTCCCCGGCACCGACCTCGCCGCCGTGGGCCCGACCGACGACATCGCCGGGGTGAACTTCACCCTCCGCGTGCCCGAGGACGCCCGCAGCCTGCGCCTGAGCTACCGCATCCTCTCCCCCCACTGGGACGCCGGCGATCCCAGCCTGCTGGACGAGGCCAACTTCCACATTCAGGGGGAGTCCGTGGCCCTGGACCCTGTGGCTCTCGGTCCCTTGCGGCCCGCAGCCCTTCCGCTCTTCCCCGCCACCGAGGCAGAACTCGCCGGTACCGCCTTCGAGGGGGGCGTAGGCGGCGGTACGGGCTGGCTCGAAGCAGTGGTGCCCGTGGCACCGGGCACGCAGATCGCCGTCCGCTTGGCAGTGGTCGACGGCGGGGACAGCGCAGGGGGCGACTTGGTCCTGCTCGTCGATGCGCTTCGCTTTGACCCCGGCATCCCCAGTGGCCTACGCCCCGGCTGGGCGCCTCGCCTGGAGGCGGTGAGCCCCTCCCGCCTGCCCCCGGGCAGTTCGCAGAGCCTGGAGCTCCGAGGTCAGCGGCTGGTGCCCGGCGCTGGCGTCGCTCTGTGGTCTCTTGTCGACGGGTCCCGCGCCACAGTGCACTCTTTCGATGCCACTGAGGTCGAGGAGATCTCGAGCGAGCGGGCGCTCCTAAGCCTGCCTCCTCTCGAAGAGGGCCGATACGGCCTGGAGGTCACGTGGGACCAGGGAAGCTTGTGGTGGCCGAACCTACTCGAGATCGACCGGCGACGACCCGTGCTCAGCTCGCTCCAACCGGACGTCGGCCCTCCCGCTGGCGGCGGCCTCTCTACCCTCCAAGGCGAGGACCTGATCGAGATCCACGCCCTGTACTTGGGCGGGACTGAGGTCAGCGAATGGTCGTCTCACAGCCCCGGCCGCCTCGACTTCGTGGTGCCGGCCGGCGTGTCTGGCCCCGCCGACCTCCTCGTTATCACCGCCGGGGGCACCGGCGACCTGGAGGCCGGCTACTGGTACACAGAGGCCGACCCGACCGAAGGGGAGGAGGAGGCCGCAGCGGGAACTGCACCAGGAGATTGCTCGGTGGCTGGAGGACGACCGAATGCGGGCCTCTGGGCTGGCGGCATCCTTCTGTTGGGAGGCACCTTGCGGCGCAGGCTCTTGCGTCCCGCTTAGGGCTGAATCGCCACGTCGCCAAAGGCGTAGGGCGGCAGCAGCAGGGCCGTCAGCGGTTCCAGGTCGTAGTCGAGGACGAAGTCAACGTACGAAACGATGCCCTGGGTATAGAAGGCAAAGTCAACCACCTCCCCCGTGCTCAGGTTGCCCACCGACACCCCGTAGTCGAGGTCCAAGCTGAGGTGGACGAGCTCGTCCCCGGTCAGGAACTCCAGGGTCGTCCCCAAGCCAATGGTGGTGGCAACGTAGACCTCTTCGTCGTAACGGAGGTCCACGCCCGCCTGAAAGCCAAAGGGAGAAAACAAGCCCTCGCCCAGATGGACCTCACCCTCTACCAGTCCGTCGATGGGGACCACCGCGCCAAAGCCCAGGCCGGACATCGACTCGATGAGATCCTGCCAGGCACCGATGTCGCCCGGGTTGCCCGCCAAGTCCCCGAGCGCCTCCAAGACGGTTCCGAAGTTGCTGTCCAGCGTCGATACGACCACCCGCCCCTCGGGCCCAACCCCCAGATCCACCGGGAGCGGAACCTCGTCGCCAAGGTAATGAAAGGCCCCATCCCCTTGGGGATTCGAGGGCGGATGGCTGTCCAGATCGACCCGCGTCAAGCTGGAGTTGCCCAGCGCAAGATCGGGGGGAATCGCCCCCTCACCGCCACCACCCAGCACCACCCAGGTGTCCGAACCGGGGATCAGAGCGGCATCCTGAGTCGACGGCCCCACATCCACCGACCAGCTCTCGTAGGTTCCGAAGCCCTCGTCAGACAGCGAATAGAAGCGGGCGCGGTCGTTGAAAGTCGAGAGCAGGGCGAGGACGGAGCCGTCCCCGCTCAGAGAAGCCGCCGTCGGCGCCATGTCACCAAAGTCGAAGCTCACGCGATCGCCCACCACGACCGGCAGGGTTGGATCGGCTAGATCCAAGACCGTGAAGCCGGTGGCATCCACCAGCACGGCCCGGGGCGCCTCGTGCGCGATGGCGATGTCGAACAGCGGACCCAGGCCGAGATCCGCAATCTCTGCCACGACGACGGGCTGCCAATCCGCCGCCATGTCGACAACGAGAACGCTGGGTCTGAGCGTCGCCTGGAAGCGGGCGTCCCCCAACAGGGCGAAGCTCCCGTCACCGGACATCCGCACCACTGCAGCGTTGCTCAGCTCCACGCTCTGGCTTCGCGGCCAGGCGGTGCTCCCCTCGCCAAACTCGACGAGGTACGCCACCCCTTGGAAGGCATCCGTGGCCAAGGCGTAGCGGGTAACCCAGATCTCGAAGCTCGCATCCCCGTCGTCTTCAGCCGGGAAGTCGACCGCCAAGACGCACAGCCCCGAGGCCACGCGGGGGGGCACCTGTACTTCCCAGGTGTTCTCGTCGAGGAATCGGTAGCCGGTAGCGCTGACGGCGTCGAAGCTGACCTTGGGTTCGTTTGCCTCCCGAAAGGCTCGCCCACGCAGTGCAATCCACTCTCCAATGACGGCGACGTCGTCGCCAGAGACGTCGATCTGGGACACGGCCGGAGCAGGATGGCGGATGGTGACGGTCCGTTGCGCCGTGTCGCTCGAGCCTTCCTCGACCACGGTCACCGCAACAACAAAGTCGCCGGCCGATTCGTAGCTGTGGTCGACAACGAAGCTCTCGCCGTCGGCCTCGTAGCCGTCCCCAAAGTCGAAGTGGAAGCGGTGAAAGGCTGAATCCGAGAAGCGAGCCTCGACCCCTGCACCGTCCTGCGAGGCTCCCGCATCGAAACGAACGAGGGAGCCGACCAGGGCCTGCTGGGGCTCGGCGCTCAGCCGGGCCTCGGCCTCACCCTCCTCGACCCGCGCGGCCGTCTCGGAACAGCCGGAGACCCAAGCGAGAGATGGGCCCAAACCTAGGAGAACCAAGAGCAAAACAGGGACGAGACCAAGGGAGCTGCTGCGGTGCGGCATGGCGGCGCATCCTAGCAGCCAGCCCCCCGATCGCGTCCAGAATCGAGAGATGGCGCCATCTTCCGGGTACACTGCCGCAGCCATGGAGCCCCAGTCCCAGCCGCAGGCCCTCCCCCTGTCCGAGCAGAACGACGGAACCTGGCTCCTGAACTGCCTCGGCCTCCTCTGCCCCGTCCCCGTGATCAAGACCGGGCGGGCAATCCACCGACTCCCTCATGGCGGAACCTTGGTGGTCCAAGCCGACGACCCCGGCGCCGAGCTCGATCTGATCGACTGGTGCTTGGCCAACGGGCACGAACACTTGGGCGTACGCAGCGAAGGCGACGCCACGTGGACCACGATCCGGAGGACTCGCTGATGCCCCAGCCGGTCCCCGACCCGTCCCTGAGTGTGGTCATCCCCGTCTACAACGAGCACCAGTGGGTGGCAGAACTCGTCCGGCGAGTACAGCTCCAGCCCTGGACGAAGGAGATCCTGCTCGTCGACGACGGCAGCACCGACGGCACCATCGAGATCCTGGAGGAGATTCAGCGTGATCACGACAACGTCCGCCTGTTTCGCCACGCGGAGAATCGGGGGAAGGGGGCGGCGCTGCGCACGGGTTTTGCCGCCGCGACCGGCGACATCATCGTCATCCAGGACGCCGACTTGGAGTACAGCCCCGACGACTACGAGGACCTGCTCGAGCCCTTGGTCGACGGCCGGGCCGATGTGGTCTACGGCAGCCGCTTTCGGGGCGGGCCCCACCGCGTGCACAACTTCC
>CAZQTQ010000225.1:0-7179 GCA_964596025.1 uncultured Rickettsiales bacterium | reverse complement strand
AGAAGGGCATCAAGAAGGAGACGGCTGTCGAGGGCTTCCGCAAGGCCAAGGACGCGGGCATCGGTGTGCTGTCCAACTTCATCCTCGGCTTCCCCACCGAGACAGTGGACGAGATGCGGGAGACCATCGACTTTGCAGTCGAGCTGGACCCCGACTACGCCGCCTTTTTCATGTTCCAGCCCTACCCCGGAACGGACACTTCTCTTGAGTTCGATCTTCCCTGGGACGATGACCACCGGAGATTCTCGCGCATTCCCCACGACTGCTACACGGTGTCGAATGAGGAGATGGAGCGGATCGTCGACCTCGCCTACAAGAAGTTCTACCTTCACCCCACCCGCGTCTGGCGGCTGGCCCGTCAGGTCGACCACCCCGAAGACCTGTTGACCATGGGAATGGCGGCGGTCTCGATGCTGCGCGGAGGATTTGCTGGGGGGACCGGCGCGCCGCCTGGTCAATAGATCCAGTCGGTTCCGATACCCGCGGATGGACTAGACTTCTTAGGCTCGGGGCCTGGTCCCGAATCCAGCGAGAGGTTCTCATGCGGTGGTGGTTCGCATTGCTGGTTTTGGCTGCGGCTATCTGCCTCTCCCCTCCGTCTTGGGCTCAAGACACCGAGGGTGAGGAAGATGGCGAAGACGGCGAGGAGAGCATCCTGGCGAGCGACGCCGACGCCGAGTCGCTGGCCATGGAGGCCATGAACGTCATCGACGAGCACTGCGCTGACGTGGCCGGAAGCAAGACTGCCCTGGCCGCGAAGTCCATGGGCGCGGTGAGCGATGTCTGAGGCCGCATCAGCACCCACCTAGAGACCAGCCGCAAGGTCTACCTCTTGTACTGGCGTGGCGCCTTAGCCCAGTGCCTCAGCCAAGAGGAGCGAGCTCTCGAAGATCTGCAGACCTTTGTCGAGGTGCGCGGCGAGAGCACGCTGTGGGCCGGGCTCGTGGATGATGCCAAGAAGCGAATTCGGCGACTCAGCAAGCGGGCGGGGGGCAGCATGGGCTCTGCGCCTGCGCCGGGCCTCGCTCCGGGCATCAGTGTGGGCGCGGGCCTCGCTGTGGCCTCGGTCGCTCTGGGCATCGGAGCGGCTGTCCAGTGGCAGGCCGCCCTCGCCCACGCCGAAGGTCTGTACCCCCAGAAGCTGACGGGCACCGATTTCGAGACCGCCTTCGCCGAGGGAGAAGACCTCGCCAATACCAGCGCCGGCCTGACCGGCCTGTCCATCGGCTGTGGCGTCGGCTCAGCTCTGGCCTTCGCGATCACCGCCCTGAGTTCACCGCCGTCCCAGACGGCCCTGCTTCAGCCGCCTGTACTCTTGCCCATCCGCGGGGGTACAGCCGTTCTGTGGGAGGGTCGGTGGTGAGTGGGAGAGGCCTCCGCCTGGGGCTCCTCCTCTGTGTCCTCCTCTCCCTGCTCCTTACTGGCTGCAGCTGGTTCGACCCCGAGCGCTTGGAGTGCACGAGCGACAGCCACTGTATGGTGGCGAGCCACCCCGTCTGCAACCAGGCCACTGGGCTGTGCGTGGCCGAGGACCCTGAGGGTGACGACGACGCGTCCGGCGACGACGACGCGTCCGGCGACGACGACGCGTCCGGCGACGACGACTCGGGTGACGACGACAGTGGCGACGACGACGACTCGGGTGACGACGACGACTCGGGCGATGACGACGACAGTGTCGCCGACTCCAACGGCGACGGGGTCGTGGACCTCGTCACGTCACAGGGGATGAACTTCTTGGGTCTTGCTGGCGGCACGTTCGAGATGGGGTGCACGGCGGCGCAGCAGACCGCCGGAAACTGCAGGGACAACGAGTCCCCTGCACACGATGTCACCCTGACAAAGGACTTCTGGATTGGGCAGACCGAGGTCACCCAGCGGCAGTGGCAGGCCTTGATGGACAACAGTCCGTCGACCTTCAGCTCCTGCGGGACTGATTGTCCGGCGGAGCAGATCAGTTGGTGGGACTCGGTATCTCTTGCCAACGCGCTGTCCGCCGACGAATCCCTCGACCCGTGTTACTCGCTGACTGGCTGCTCCGGCACAGCGGGTGTCGACCTCGCTTGCAGCGAGGCCGCTGTGACCAGCCCAACCGGATCGCCCTACGACTGCGAAGGCTACCGGTTGCCGACCGAGGCGGAGTGGGAGTATGCGGCGCGGGCGGGAACCGATCTGTTGTACGCCGGCTCGGACATTGCGGACGACGTCGCGTGGTACGACGACAACGGCGGAAGCGCCACGCACGCCGTGGGGACAAAGCTAGCCAATGCCTGGGACCTCTACGACATGAGCGGCAACGTGTTCGAATGGACATGGGACTGGATCGGGCAGACCTACTACAGCAGCAGTCCGGCCCGCGACCCTGAGGGCCCCAGCAGTGGCTCCGGTCGGGTTCGCCGCGGCGGCGCCTGGAGCGTAGTCCAGTTCCGATCGCGGGTCTCCGATCGGCGCAACCAGTCCCCAGGCGACCGCTTTGAGGACTTTGGCCTCCGCCTCGCCCGCACCGTCCCCATCGACGACTCCGGAGACGACGATGCTGGCGACGATGACGACGCTGGTGACGACGATGACAACGATTCAGGTGACGACGATGACGACAGTGGAGGAGCCTACCCAGCACTGACGACTGCGGGGCCAAGTCAGCTGCCCTACTTCTACAACCAATCGGCTGCAAGCGCTCCAACTTCCCTCGAACTGACGTTCGAGAACAACCTCAGCACCAACGTGACAATCTCGGCCATCGATTTCTTCGGCACAGCGAATCCTGGATTCTCACTTCAGGGAAACCTGCCGCTACTCAATGCGACAATTGGTCCCGCAGGGACTGTGAGCTTCGACGTTCAGTTCTTGACCTCCAGCCTTCCGACGAGCCAGGGCACGACCGAATATCAAACTGAGGTGAGGGTGGACCACAGCGGCTCTGGTGGTTCGGCGTCGGTCGTGGTCAGCGTGGTCACAGGCACAGATGCCTGCTGTTCGGCCGGGAGCATGACCTTTGGCGGGACCGATTGTGCAGACCAAGCGGGCTACGACCAGACGGTGGCGCTGGACTCTACGTGTGGGACCAACCTGTGGGCGGACAGCTGTCTCGCCGCCTATCTAGTCGAATGCAACGGGGCCAGCTTCGATTGCTGCACGCCGTGATCACCGCTCTGAGCTCACCGCCGTCCCAGACGGCCCTGTTCTACACCCCCGGTGTTGTTGCCGACCTGCGGGGGTGCGGCCGTCCTGTGGGCGGGTCAGTAGTGAGTTCGAGAGGCGCTAGCAGCCGGTTAGGCCAAGGCCAACCGGCATCAGCCCTGCGTTACCCCTCGCGCTCCGTTCTTGATAAGCCAGGCCTCGAGCCGCACACGCTGGTCGCCCTGCACTGCGATTCCCTCGCCTTCGACTGTGGCGCCGCAGCCCAGCTCGCGCCGGATGCGGCGGGCCAGGGGGGCTAGGTCTGCCGTCGGGGGGAGGCCCCTGGGACTCACCAGCGTGGCTTCTTTGCCTCCGCGGCCCTTCTTGGAGATGCGGACGATCCAGCGCTGGGCCTGGTCGACCGCTGCCTCGAGAGCTGGAGACGGTGCTGGATTCGCGCTAGCCGGTGGAGATGCCTGTGATGCTGCAGCCTTGCTGTTGGAGAGTCCCTGGGCCCGGAGCAGATCGCCCAGACCGCCGGCAAAGGCGTCCTGCCCTGCCTCACCGGCCGTTCGGGCCTGCCTTTGCGTGCGGCGCTTCTTCTTCCCCATCGCTCAGTGCGCCAGCCTCCGGTACCGCACCCGCGTCGGGCCGACATCGCCCAGGCGGTTCTTGCGGTCCCTCTCATAGTCTTCGTAGTTCCCCTCGAACCACTCGACCTGGCTCTCGCCCTCGAAGGCCAGGATGTGGGTGGCGACGCGGTCTAAGAACCAGCGGTCGTGGCTCACGACAATCGCCGATCCGCCGAAGTCGTTCAGGGCTTCTTCCAGCGATCGCAGGGTGTCGACATCGAGATCGTTCGTGGGCTCATCCAGCAGCAAGAGGTTGCCGCCGGACTTGAGCAGCTTGGCCATGTGGACTCGGTTGCGCTCCCCCCCGCTCATCTGGCCGAGCTTCTGCTGCTGCTGCTCGCCCTTGAAGTTGAACCAGCTGACATAGGCACGGGACGCAACCTCCCGGGTGCCGAGCTGAATGCGGTCCAGGCCGCCGGAGATCTCTTCCCAGACCGTCCTGTCGGCATGCAGCGCATCGCGGCTCTGGTCGACGTAGCTGAGGTCCACTGTCTCGCCGAGGCCCATTGAGCCCTGATCGGGCTGCTCCTGGCCGCAGAGCATCCGCAAGAACGTCGTCTTGCCCACGCCGTTGCCGCCGATGACGCCGACGATGGCGCCCTTGGGCATGAGGAAGCTCAGGTTGTCGATGAGCAGGCGACCGTCGTAGCCCTTGCAGAGGTTCTTTGCCTCGATCACCACGTCGCCCAGGCGCTTGCCGGGCGGAATGGTGATGGTGCCGCGCTGCATCTTCTCGTGCGTGTCTTGGTTGAGGAGCTCCTCGTAGGAGTTGAGTCGGGCCTTGCCCTTGGCTTGACGCGCCTTCTGCGACGAGCGCACCCACTCCAGCTCGCGGGCGAGCTGCTTTTGGCGCGTCTTCTCCTGGCGGGCTTCCTGCTGCAGCCGCTTCTGCTTTTGCTCGAGCCAGCCGCTGTAGTTGCCCTCGTAGGGAATGCCGTGCCCGCGGTCCAGCTCGAGGATCCAGCCGGCGACGTTGTCGAGGAAGTAGCGGTCGTGAGTGACCGCCACTACCGTTCCGGGGTACTCGGCCAGGAACTGCTCAAGCCAGGCCACGCTCTCGGCGTCTAGGTGGTTGGTGGGCTCATCCAGGAGCAGCATTTCCGGCCGGCTGAGCAGAAGGCGGCACAGAGCCACGCGCCGTTGCTCGCCGCCGGAAAGGGTTTTGACGTCTGCATCCTCGGGCGGAACCCGGAGGGCGTCCATGGCCACGTCCACGTGCCGGTCCAAGTCCCAGAGATCGAGCAAGTCGATCTGGTCTTGCAGTCGCCCCTGCTCGGCGAGGAGCTCGTTCATCTCGTCGTCGGTCATGGGCTCGGCAAAGCGCATGGAACACGCTTCGAAGTCCTGGAGCAGCGCCCGGAACTCCGCCACGCCCTCCTCGATGTTTTCGCGCACCGTCTTGCTGGCGTCGAGCTCGGGCTCCTGGGGCAAGAAGCCAATCTTTGTGCCCTCTTTGGGAAAGGCCTCGCCGGTAAATTCGGTGTCGATGCCGGCCATGATCCGCAAGACGGTGCTCTTGCCGGAGCCGTTGAGGCCCAAGACGCCGATCTTTGCTCCCTCGAAGAAGGACAGCCAGAGGTCCTTGAGGATGACCTTGCCTCGCGGCGTGGTCTTCCCCAGGCCTTTCATGGTGTAGACGAAGTCGGGCATGTGCGCTCCTCGGCGGGATGGGGCGCAGGGAATAGCAGGAAGGGGGGCGGAGCGCTAGGGACTCAGCAGCACGTACACGGACCCGCCTTCAGGTCCGCCCTCTCCAGCGGCGGGTGCCGAAACCACCAGGTCGCCCTGCCCGTCGGAGTCGAGGTCCACACTCAGCAGGCCCCCTCCGCCCAGTTCGTTCCCCGCCGCCGCCCCGGCAAATGCGAACCCCGCATCCCCCCGCCCCAGCGTGCCGCCGGTGGCCAGGTCGGCGCCAGAGAACAGCAGGGCTTCGCCCACGATTTCTCCGACCACCTCTGCTTGGGAGGCCCCCACCAAGAGGTCCGCGGTGCCGTCTCCGTCGACGTCCACGCCCCCGCCGAGGGCTGAGCCCCACTGGTGGCCTTCGGGGCCGTAGAGCAGCGCGTCGGCCGAGGCCAAGCCCAGCTGCTGGGGGGCGCCGACTGCGGTGATGGTGGAAGCGCGGACGAGGTAGACCGCACCGCCATTGTTGGCCCCGGTGCCGTTGCGGTAGGCGCCAATGGCCAGATCGGCCAGGCTGTCTCCGTCGATGTCGCCGGCTCCGGCCAGAGCCGCGCCGGCGTAGTCGCCGGAGTTCTCGCCCACGAAGCTGCGGTCGGCCGCGTCTAGAGACAGCGAAGACGCGGCACTCTGCAGCGTGGCCCCGAAAAGGAGGTAGGCCTTCCCCGCGTTTGCGCCGGCGCTGTCGTTGCCGTGGGCGCCGATCAGGAGATCGTCCAAGCCGTCGCCGCTGACATCCCCGGCGTTGGCCAGGGTGGCTCCGCTGAGGTCGCCTGAGCCTGTCCCCAGCAGGACCCTGTCGGCAAGGGCAAGGGAGATAGGCGCGCTGGGAGTACTGGGCAGGCCGCCGGAGAACAGGACGTAGGTGGACCCGGAGGAGTTGCCGCCGGCATCGGCCATCGAGGCTCCGATCACGAGCTCGTCGGCGTTGTCGGAGTCGAGGTCCCCCAAGAAGGCCAGGGCGGAGCCGGCTCCATCGCCCGCCGCCTCGCCGTCGATGAGCAGGTCGGCATCGGCGAGGCTTACCTCTGTGCCTGCCGGCAGTGTGGCCAGTCCGGCGCCAAAGAAGACCGCTACCCGTCCTGCCCCTTGGCCGGCGCTGCTCGCTCCGGGTGCCCCGATGGCCAGGTCCGGGACGCCGTCTCCGTCGAGGTCACCCGAGGCCAAGGCGTGGCCTGCGGCGTCTCCATCCGACTCTCCGTCCATTGCGAGGTGGAACCCGGCAAAGCCGAGTGACGGCAGGCTGAGTAGCTCTTCACCTAGGGCGAGGACGATCCGGCCGCTGCCGGTGGCTGAAGAAGCCGCTAAGTCGGGGGCGCCCCCGCCATCGACGTCCCCGAGGGATACGGTGGCTGCGCCAAATCCGTCGAAACCAGCCGTACCGACCAAGATCAGCTCGGCGCTGTCTTCGCTTGCCGCCTCGGTGCCGCCGAGATCTTCGTCCCACCACAGGCTGACCTGACCGTGCAGGTTGCCGCCGGAAGCGGCGCCCCAGGCGCCTACGGCGAGGTCGCCGTCGCTGTCGCCGTCAAAGCCCACGCCGCCGGCTACGGAGTGCCCCGCGTGGTGGAAGGCGGAGGCTCCCACGACCACCCGGTCGGCTGCGCTCAGGTCGAGGTCGCTGCCTGCGTCCCAGGAGGACAAGGAGGTGGAGGAGATGCGGTAGACCGCCCCGCCATCGGTGGCTCCTGCATCGGACGAGGGCGCGCCAATGAGCAACTCGGGCCGGCTGTCCCCGTCGCGGTCT
>CAZQTQ010000224.1:0-7206 GCA_964596025.1 uncultured Rickettsiales bacterium | reverse complement strand
TGCACCTGAAGTCCCAGAGACAGGGCCGACATGCGCGCAGTCGCCCGTGGGCCGTCGGCGATGTTGATGGCCTGAATGCCTGCGTCAGCGAGGAGGCGGGCGCCGGCCACTGCCTTCTCGGCGCTCAGTCCGCGCGGCGCATCCAGCTCGACTGAGACCGCGAACTCCTCTCCAAGTCGACTGCCCCAACGGCTCCGCTCAGCGAGGGGGCGGACAGGCTGCGGAGTGGCCCCTGCGGCGGTGGGTACGCTGACGGAGAGGGTGCGCCGCCCCGGCTCGACCGATTGGAGGTAGGAGCGCATCTCCCGGGTCATCTCCGGTGTGGTTCCGCAGCAGCCTCCGACGAGGCGGACACCCTGCTGGACAAAGCGACGGGCGTACTCGGCCATGTATTCGGGGCTTGCGAGGTAGATGGTCCGGCTGTCGATCATCTCGGGCTGCCCGGCGTTGGGCATGGCCCCTAAGGGCAACTGTGTACTCCTCTGCAGACGAGCCACGATGTCCAGCATGGCCTGGGGCCCATTGACGCAGTTGCTGGCCAGAACATCGATGGGCTTGTTGCTCAGGCTGTTGGCGACTTCTTCGGGTGTCGGACCCACGAAATAGTGGCGTTGGGGCTTGAAGGCGAAGGAAGCCACGATGGGGACGTCGTCCGAGAGGCCGCGTACCGCATCGATGGCCTCGTTGAGCATTGTCAGCTGGTGGAAGGTCTCCAGAATGAAGAGGTCGACCCCTTCCTCCAGGAGGACTTCGGCCTGCTCCCGGTAGCTCTCCCGCGCGCTTTCAGCGGAGACCGGTCCGGAGGGCTTTAGCTTGAGGGGCAGCGGCCCCAACGAGCCCGCCACGAAGCGGAGTTCCCCCGCGGCCTTGCGCGCGAGGCGCACAGCGCTGGCGTTGATGTTGGTTACCTGTGCTTCTAGCCCGTGCCTCTTCAAGCGGAGCCGGGTGGCGCCGTAGGTGTTGGTGGTCAGGATGTCCGCGCCGGCGTCGGCGTAGTCCTGGTGAATCGTGGCAATGAGGTCCGGTTGGCTGAGGTTGAGTTCGTCGTAGCAGCGGTTGATGAAGATTCCGCGGCGGTAGATCTCTGTGCCCATGGCCCCGTCTCCGAGGAGGGCGCGACTCTTTAGGGTCTCGAGGAAGGACTCGTCCATCAGTCGGCGCATCGTACCCGCGAGAACCCAGGGCCGCCACGGCCACTGGGTCGATGGCGGACTTCCGATCCTTGAGTCTTAGGCCCCCACCCAAGGGGGAGTCTCGCGGCTGCCCACAGACTTCAAGCCCAAGAGTGCATCTGCGGTTCCGAACACGGTCGCCAGGGCGTCCAGTTCGAGGCTCAGCCCGGCGGGAAGGTCGACTTGGGTGCCCTCGTCGATGAGGCGAGCCGCGGTCGCCAAGGCGATCGGCGCCTTGCGGCCGATGGCGCGGAGGTCTTTCTCGGCCAGAGCTTGGGCCGCTTCGCTCAGGCCGTCGGGACAACTGCCGCTGAGCAGCTCCTTTGCGGTGCGGTCGTCATAGGCTTCGGCGACGGGGCCGGAGTGGGTCTTTGTGCCGGCGTAGTGGTCGGGGAGGCCCTTGTCGACCCAGTCCCCGATGGTGGTGTCCAGATCCCGCAGAGGAACCGCGGCCAGGGCGAGGCCGGCTTCGACTGCTGCCTGGGCTCCGACGGGCCGGCCGGTGAAGATCATCCGGCGAGCGAGCGGCCGGCCGACGATGCGCGGGAGGCGCTGGGTGCCGCCAAGACCTGGGTAGATCCCAATCCCCGTTTCGGGCAGGGCGAAGCTCGCTTTGGTGGAGCACACGATGGCGTGGCAGGCCAGGGCCAGCTCGACCCCGCCGCCCAAGGCCATCCCTTGGACACGGGCGATGACCGGCACCGGGGCTGTCTCGAGGGTCCGTAGCAGGGCGTGACCCCCCTTTGTGAAGCGAACAATGCGGTCTAAGTCTCCGCTTTCGATGTTCTTGACGAAGTAGCTGATGTCGGCCCCGGCGACGAAAGCCTTGCCTGCCCCGGCGATGACGACGGCGCGCAGTCCTTCGGTGGCAAGAGCCTCATCGAAGCGCTCGGTCAGTTGGCCGACGACCTCTTCGTCCAAAGCGTTCATGACCTCCGGCCGGTTGATGGTGATCGTGGCGATGCCTTCCTTGACCGCGAGATCGACTCGCTGGAAGGCGAAGGCTTCGCCGGTTTCGGCCTGGGCTGCCAGGCAGTCCGGCATGGAGAGGTCCTCGTAGCGGAGGCAGAGTGCCTCGACACAGGCCACCGCGGCTGCGATGCCCATCCGGTTCATCAGCTCGAAGGGTCCCTTGGACCAGCGCAGGCCGATCCGAGCTCCGCGGTTGACGTCTTCGGCGCTGCACACGGACTCGTCGATGAGCTGCCCGGCGATGAGGAAGACGGTTCCCAGGAGGCGCTCGACGACTGCGTCGTACTTGCTCTCGTCGGGCTCTCCGTCCAGGGCCCACAGGCCCGCTTCGGCTTGAGCTCTCAGCGCATCAGCGGGCTCGTAGAAAGCGCCCAACTCGGTGCCCAGGGTGCTGGCCGCGTGGTAGCCCACCGGCACGCCGGTGACGTTCATGAGCTCAAAGGGCCCCATCCCGATTCGGAAGGCCTTCTTTGCCGCCCATTCGATGGTGGCGATGTCGGCGGTTCCTTCTTCGAGAAGCCGGACTGCCTCGTTGAGCCAGGGCACGAAGTAGCGGTTGACGCAGAATCCCGGCGCGTCCTTGGTGTAGAGCGCAGTCTTGCCGTGGCCTTCCGCGAAGCGACCCATCGCCTCGACGACCTCGGGCCGCGTCAGGTGGCCGGGAATTACCTCAAGCAGTCGGTTCTTGGCGGGGTGGAAGAAGTAGTGCAGGCCTACAAACTCGCCCGGACGCTCGGTGACGCTGGCGAGCTCACCGACATAGAACGAGGACGTGTTGGTCGCGAGGATGCAGCCGGGCTTGCAGATGCGGTCGAGGTTCCGGAAGAGCTCCTTTTTCACCAGGAGGTTCTCGAAGATCGCCTCGATGACGAGGTCGCAGTCCTTGAGCTTGTCGAGAACGCCGACTGGGGTGACGCGTGCCAGGGTGGCGTCTTTGTCCTCTTCGCTGAGGATGCGGCGCTTTACCGCTCCGGCTAGCGACTTGGCGATGCGGTCCAAGCCGGCCTCAGCTCGTTCCTGATCGATGTCGGCCAGGAGGACGGTATAGCCTTCTTGTGCGATCTTCTGGGCGATACCGGCGCCCATGTTTCCGGCGCCGACGACAGCAATGAGGGTGGGATCGACCACGAGAACACCTCCGAGTTGGCGCCGATATAGCGGCTCAGAAGTCTGCGGTCTAGCTGTTAGAGCGGGTCGCAGGTGTCGGTGTCGTAGCCCTCGTCGATCTCACCGTCGCAGTCGTCGTCGATGGCGTTGCACAGCTCGCTCATCGTCACGGGACCCTTGTCGGTCATGACCTCGAACTCAACTCCGGGGTTTACGAAGGGAGCGTAGAGGGAGTTGGGGGAGTCGTCGCAGTCGGAGAGTTTCCCGTCGTCGGGAGAATTCTCTTCGGTCCCGCAAGTCGAGTCTCCGGGATCCCCGAGGTTGCAGGTATCCCAGCCGTCTCCGTCGGCGTCTTGGCACTCGTCGGTGCAGCCGTCGCAGTCGTTGTCGGACGAATCACCGGGGATTTCGGTAGCCACTGGGTAGGCAGCCTCGTCGCTGTCGTCGCAGTCGCCCCAGTCTTCGCCGGTACCTCCCGCCCCGTAGATGTCAGAGCAATACGGGTTGTTGGCGTCGATGAAGCCGTCGCCGTCTACGTCGAAGGTCTCGTCTACGTTGACGTCGCCAGGTCCGCAGCGGAGGTTGTCGTCGTTGGTGTCGTCTGTGCAGTTGCAGTTGTTGTCGATGCCGTCGCAGAGTTCAGCGGCATCGGGATTGATCAGCGGATCAGAGTCTTTGCAGTCCCCGTTGCAGCTCGTCCAGCCGTCGTCGTCGGCGTCAAAACCCTCGTCGATTTCACCGTCGCAGTCGTTGTCCACTTCATCGCAGCTTTCCGGGCGCCCGGGGTAGGCGTCGGGGTTGTTGTCGTCGCAGTCGCCCTGTTCGGTGGTGAACCCATCTCCGTCGAGATCCCCGCTGTTGCCTCCGTCCGCCGAGTCATCGTCTCCCGCCGAGTCGTCATCGCCCGCGAGGAAGTCGTCGTCGTCCCCACCTTCGGAATCGAGGCCGTCGGCGCCAGATCCGTAGCGTTGGGTGGTGCGGTTTTCCTGGCAGGCGATGAGCCCGCAGAGGAGGAGGGCTACCGCCAGAGTTGCTGGTCCGAGCCGTCTTTGCATTGCCCCGGTTCTACGTTCCCTCACCCGCTAGTCGAGCAAGTCGCAGGTATCCGGGTCGTAGCCCTCGTCGATTTCACCGTCGCAGTCGTTGTCTACGCGGTCGCAGATCTCGTCCACCGTGACGGGACCGTCCTGGGTCTGGACCTCCGTAGTGAAGCCCGGATAGACGTAGGGAGCGTAGAGGGAATTGGGGGAGTCGTCGCAGTCGGCGAGCTCGCCGTCGTTGTCGTTCAGGCTCTCGGCGCTGATGGAGCAGCTGCTGTCGCCGGGGTCGCCCGGGCTGCACGTGTCAAAGCCGTCGTTGTCGGCGTCTTGACACTCGTCGGTACAGCCGTCGCAGTCGTTGTCGATCGCGTCGCCCACCAGCTCGTGAGCCCCGGGAAGGATCTCGCCTTCGCTGTCGTCGCAGTCGCCCCATTCTTCGCCGATGCCCCCCTCGCCGTAGATGTCGGAGCAAAACGGATTGCTCGAGTCCACAAAGCCGTCTTCGTCGCCGTCGAAGGCCTCGTCGACGTTGACATCGCCCGGCCCGCAGCGGACGTTGTCGTCGTTGGTGTCCAAGCTGCAGTTGCAGTTGTTGTCGATCCCGTCGCACAGCTCTTCTGCGTCGGGATTGATCAGCGGATCGGAGTCCTTGCAGTCCCCGTTGCAGCTCGTCCAGCCGTCGTCGTCGGCGTCAAAACCATCGTCGATCGCGCCATCGCAGTTGTTGTCGTCCCCGTCGCACGATTCGGGGTTGCCCGGGAACACGTCGGGGTCGCTGTCGTCGCAGTCGGGACCGTTGCACTCGTCGGAAATGTGCCCGTCCTGGTCCACGTCCAGGTCGTCGACCGCGCCGTTGCAGTCGTTGTCGATCTCGTCGCAGGCCTCTGAAGCTCCTGGATGCACATCTGCGTTGTCGTCGTCGCAGTCCAAGAGGTCGCCAATGTCGCAGTCGCGGTAGGTGTCCCCGTCCTTGTCTTCGCCCTCGTCGATGATGCCATCGTTGTCGTTGTCGACCCCGTCTCCGCAGACCTCGGCGTTCCCGTTGACGGCGTCCGGCGAGCAGGCGAGCGGAGCCCATACAACCAGGCCCAACAGGCAGAGCAGGCTCAAGGCAAAGGACGTGCGCGTCATGTGAACTCCTGGAAGGGGGGCCCCGCAGGGTACCCCGGTCAGTAAATCTCCTCCACCTTCGTCCGCGGGTAGTAGTGTCCGAGGATTTGGCGGTAGTCGTTGCCTTGCTTGTCCATGCCGTGAGCGCCCCACTGGCACATGCCGACGCCGTGACCTGCGCCCTGTCCGGTGAAGCGGAAGCGGTCGTCCACGACCTCGTGTTTGAAGAAGGTGCTCTTGATTCGTGCCCAGCCCATCCGTTCCCGGAAGAGGTTGCCGGCCCAGCTGACGGTTTCCTGGTCGGTGACGAGATCGATGCGGGTGACCCGGCCGCTGGCGCTGCGCGACCGGATGTGGATGCCAGTGACCTGGTTTGCGGCGTAGCCGCCGCTCCGGACCGCCTCCAGCAGCTCCTCGGGTCCCACGTTGGCCGTCCAGTTCGCGGCCGGCGCGTTGCTGCAGAACGGGCAGCTGACCTCGCTGAGCCCCCGGGTCGGGCGCTCGGGCCAGACCTGATCGGGTGACTCGGTCCGACCGGCACAGGTGGAGTGGTAAAAGGCCGAAACCAGGTAGCCGTCCTGGGTCAACACCTCCCCGTGGGTCGCCGCTACTGCCGCACGGGTCACTGCGTCGGCGGGATCGCCGGAATACACTTGATCGCGAACCGTCGACTCCAGGTCATACGGTCGGTCTGATCGCTGCTGCTGCTGCATGAGGGCGTAGGTCCGCGCAGCCACCGCTTGGGCCTTCTTGATCTCCAGCCCCCAGGAGCCGAGGAGCTCGGAGCCAACGACGCCCTGCAGGTATCGCTCCAAGCCCACTTCGTTGACCAGGAGGAGCTTTCCGTCTTCCAGCTGGAACTCCAGGGCCCCCGGGAACTTTCGTTTGCCGACTTCAATCGGTCCGAGGCGGTTCTCCACCCGGGTGCCGGGCGGCATCACGCCCACCCCTTCGACGAAGACGCTCCTGCCCTGGGAGCGGACTACGGCCCGCCCCCGCGGCATGGGAATGGCCCGGTCGTCCTCGTGGACAATGATGAGGCCCTCTCCCTTGAGCGTGATGGTGCCCTGAGCACGGAGCAATGCGACACGGACCGTGGGCATGCTGTTGCCGAGCGAGGGGACGGCCATGGCGAGGCGAGGGGGACCCTCTCGGGCTCCCTCGTTGGCCTGGGCCGGAGGACTTCTGGTCGGGGGCGCTGGCGGGAGGGCCGCCTTGCGCTTGAGCTCGGCGAGTTCTGTCCGCAGCTCGCCCAGCTGCTCAGTCAACTGCTGGTAGTCCTTCCGGACTTGGCTCTGGTCTGTCAGCACCCAAAATGCGGAGAAGAGCCCTGCCATCGCAATCATGCCGCCACCAAAGCAGAACATGAGAAAGACGAAGACCTTGGGCGGGTGGACCGCGAAGCGTCGCTCCGGTCCTCCTGGCGTGGAGGGTGGGATGACGACGACGGGACCGCGGACAAAGCGCCCCGAGGACGCGTGCTCCGAAAGTCTGCGGGGGGAGGGCTCGGGCATGAATCAAGTGTGCGGCCTGTTGCGGCCTACTCTCCATCCCGGCCGAAGAAGGGGAAGCGACGCTTCTTCTCTTCGACTGGGGCCTTTCTAGCGCTGTAGAGCCGTCCCGTGGCGTTGTCGAAAACCGGGCGGGGCGGCCGTCGGATGGACGGGCTGGTGGGTGAGCGGCTGCTCTGGGTGTCGGTGGTCGACCGCCGCGTTGGCGCCGCTGCGGCCGCAGCCGGTTTCGCGGCGGTTGGTGCGGCTGGTGCGGCTGGTGCGGCTGGTGCGGCTGGTGCGGCTGGTGCGGCT
>CAZQTQ010000223.1:0-7210 GCA_964596025.1 uncultured Rickettsiales bacterium | reverse complement strand
GTCCAGACTCCTTCCTAGGGATCTCCCCTGGGAAAAACCGCCTACATAGTCGTCACAGGGCTCTGGCCCGGTTCTGAGACGGTGCAGATCATCCGAGGAGGGTCCTCCTCGCTGAGTCGGGAACGCCGTGTTCAATGCTCTCTTCGGCCTCTTCAGTAAAGACATAGCAATCGATCTGGGCACGGCCAACACCCTGCTCTACGTCAAGGGCAAGGGGATCGTAAGCAACGAGCCCTCCGTCGTCGCCGTCGCAAAGACCCGGAACGGTGGCCAGCAGGTCCTGGCCGTAGGGCACGAAGCCAAGCAGATGCTCGGGAAGACCCCTGGCGAGATCCGCGCTGTCCGGCCCCTTAAGGACGGGGTGATCGCGGACTTCGCGGTGACCGAGGCCATGCTGCGCTACTTCATCCAGAAAGCCCACGACCGCCGGACCTTCGTGAAGCCTCGCATGGTCATCTGTATCCCCTTTGGTGTCACCGAGGTCGAGAAGCGGGCGGTGCGGGAATCGGCCGAGAATGCCGGTGCGAGCGAGGTCCACCTCATCGAGGAACCCCTGGCTGCTGCCATTGGCGCCAACCTGCCGATTACCGAACCAAGCGGGAACATGATCGTCGACATTGGCGGTGGCACGACCGAAGTGGCGGTGATCTCGCTCGCAGGCATTGTCATCAGCCGCTCGGTGAAGGTGGGCGGAGACCGCTGGGACGAGGCCATCGTTAGCGACGTCCGTCGGCGCCACAATCTGTTGATTGGCGAGCGCACCGCGGAGCGCATCAAGATGACCATCGGAAACGCCTGGCCGGAAGGAGAGCCCAAGCTGATGACTGTCAAGGGTCGCGACCTTCGGGCCGGCATTCCGAAAGAAATCACCATCGACTCCGAGGAGGTCCGTGAGGCCTTGAGCGAGCCGGTGGAGATGGTCGTGGACGCCGTCCTCGGCACGTTGGAGTGCACTCCTCCCGAACTCGCGGCTGACATTGTCGACAAGGGCATTGTCCTGGCTGGTGGCGGCGCAAAGCTCAGGGGCCTCGACCGGCTCCTTGCTGAGCGAACCGGACTCCCAGTGGTCGTCTGCGATGACCCTCTCTGTGCTGTTGCAGTGGGCTCGGGCAAGGTCCTTGAAGAGATCGACCTGCTCCGCAGCGTCACGATGAACTGATTTTCAGCGGAGACGATTTCGCTCCCGTCTCCGCTGGAGCTGTGTGGGGAGCGAGTCGAGCCTGAACCTTGCGTCAACCTGGGACTCGCGCCGCTGTCGCCCTCTTCCTCCTCGTGGTGCTGGGGTGGTTCGTGCATGCCCGGTCCATGCCGGCGGAGCGAACCAGCGGGGCGGACCGCGCCCTCCTGGCTGTTGCGGGACCGGTTCAGCACATGGCCTCGGGCATGGTCCGCGCCGGTGGTGCGGTGGTCTCGTCCTACGTCGGTCTCATCGGAGTGGGTGATCGGGTAGCTGCTCTCGAAGAGCAGCTGGCCTGGGCGGAGGCCTCTTCGGTGGAGTTGGGGGAACTCCGCCTGGAGAACGACCGACTCCGGGCCTTGGTGGGTCTTCGGGCGCGCTCCCCCTACCAAACCCTCCCGGCCACCGTGATCGGTCGTGGCACCTCGTCTCGCTTTCAGACCATTCGAATCGACCGGGGGGAAGAGGACGGCGTCCGGGTGGGGCAGGCCGTTCTCGCCCTGGGAGGGACTGTCGGGCGGGTACTTCGCTCCTCTCGCCGCTTCTCGGACGTCTTGTTGGTTACCGACGGGCTAAGCGGGATCGGAGCTGCTGTCGTGCGTTCGCGTCTGAGAGGAGTCGCCAGCGGCGATGGGAGCGAGCGCCTCAGCATGGGTTTGGTACGACGGAGCGATCAAGAAGGGATCCTGCTGGGTGATCACGTCGTGACGAGTGGAGACGACGGGGTCTTCCCGGAGGGCGTGTCCATCGGGAGGGTCTCCCAGGCTTCCTCCCCTGAGACGGGCCTGTTTCTCGAGGTATCCCTCGCTCCCTCGGTGGACCTGCAGCGCCTCGAAGAGGTCTTGGTGGTAGCCGAGAGCGGTTCGGGGCCCTTCTCTTACGCGGTCGCCCCTGTGCCCGAAGGAACCACTGAGGAACCGGAAAACACCCCGTTCCATAACGGGGCAGCAGCAGTGGGAGGGCGTCCCCTGTGAGCGGCAAGACAGGGGGCCTCCTTCTTCCCGGAGAGGGGCGCCGGGGCGCCCCCCAGGTCGGCAGAGTTGCCGTCGGGGCGGCAACCGGCCTGAGCTGGTTGGTCTTTCAGTCGTCTGTCTTGCCCTTCGTCGGGGTCCAGGATCTCCCGATGGACCCCCTGATTCCGCTGATCGCTGCTTTCGTCCTCGGAGCGCAGCGCAACGAGGGTTTTGCGCTCGCTGTGCTGCTCGGCTTGGTCGCAGACTCCCTCTCCGGTGTCGCCTCCGGGGCAACTACCCTTCAGTACTTGGCCGTCGTTGCCCTGGCCGCTCCCCTGGAGGGCCACATTGTCCTTCGGGATCGGTGGCTTCCTGCAGCCGGCATCGGGGTTCTCTGCTTGGTCTCTGGACTCGGAGTTCTCGCCTTTACTGGTCTCTTGGGGGTCGGTCGGGAGAGCCCTTGGCTTGGGCTGCCCCAGGAGGCCTTTGGAACCGCCGTAGCTACTGCGCTCCTCTGGCCTCTATTCAGACGAATCGCGGGCTGGCGAAATGGGGGTCCCCTCGAACTGGGGTCGGGCTAGTGGCTGCCGCCGACATTCCGCTGCGGGACGAAACCCGCCCTTCGGAACTCCGGTCCCGTCTGGGGGCCCTTGCCCTGCTGATCGTTGGGACGGTTGCACTCATCCTTGGTCGTCTCTGGACCCTGCAGGTCGTCGACGGGGCCGAATACGCCGAACTCGCAGAGCGAAACCACCTCAAGGAACGGGAGATTCCCGCCCCCCGAGGTTCGATCTACGACGCCCACGGTCACCGCATCGCCGAGGTGCGCGCGTCTTTCGATCTCGTTGTCTCGCCTGAAGACGTCGCCCCCTCTGTCACTCTGTCTGCGAAGATGGCAGCTGCCCTGTCGGGCGGTCCTTTGATGGGGCGCTCTTTCGGCGTGAGTTCGAAAGCTCACGCCCCAGACTCGGGTCGAGGATGGCTGGAAACCAAGGTGTCTATCGACGACCTTGCCGCTCGGCTTGCTCTGCTTCTGGATGACACCGACGCGGCCACCTTAGTCGAGCGATTCGAGTCCGGCCGGATGCGCAGTGCCTGGCGTCCAGTGGTGTTAGCCGAGGACTTGGAGCTGGCTCAAGTCCAGCGGGTTCTGGCCCAGCGCCCCTGGCTACCTGGTCTGCGGGTCGAGAGTCGACACCGGCGTTCCTATCCAGACGGTGCCCTGTTCAGCCACCTCGTAGGCTACCTCCGGGAGGTCCGTTCGGATGAGCTGGCCGACCTGCGTCAAAGGCACCAGAACACGGAGCACGGCACCGACTGGTACCAGGTGGGGGACCTGATCGGAAAGTACGGCATGGAGGCCGCCTACGAAGAGTGGTTGCGGGGCACCGACGGGGCCTATTGGGTCCAGGTGGACGTACACGGCCGGGAGTTGGGCCGTTCGACGGGCTGGGATCTTCCAGGGGAGGAGTACTTCCGCTCCATCGCCCACTTCCTCGACCAAAGCCTGATCCCCGAGACCCCAGGACACGACCTCCACCTCACGGTACGGACCGACCTCCAACGACAGGCCGTCGAGCTTCTGGGAGAGCAGACGGGGGCGGTGGCGATGATGGAGGTCCACACCGGGAGGATCTTGGCGCTCGCCAACGTTCCGGGCTTCGATCCGGAGATCTTCAGTCGTCGCATTTCCCCGGCGGACTGGAAAGCGCTGAGCGAAGACCCCGCCCATCCTCTCGTCGACAAGTCTCTTCAAGGCTTATATCCCCCCGGATCGACCTGGAAGATGGTTGTGGCTGCTGCACTCCTGGGTTCAGGCCTCTGGGATGCAAGTGCTCGAGTGAACTGCGCGGGTAGCATGAAGGTTGGAAATCGACGGTTCCGTTGCTGGAATCGGCGTGGGCACGGAAAAGTGGACCTGAAGGGGGCACTGAAGGAGTCCTGTGATGTCTACTTCTACCGGGCAGGCCTCGCGCTAGGGATCGATGAGGTCCATCGCTACGCCGCCATGTTCGGCATGGGAAATCCGACGGGGATTGGGATCAACTCCGAGGCTACGGCACTCAACCCGAGTACCGGGTGGAAGAAGAACCGCTATCGCTCTCGACCGCGGCAAGCGGTGTGGACACCAGGGGATACCGCTTCTGCCGTCATCGGTCAGGGCTACACCCTGGTCACCCCCCTGCAGATCACCCGGATGACGGCTGCTTTGGCCAATGGAGGTACCATCTACAAGCCCCTTCTTGTGGACCGTATCCTCCGCCCCGATGGCTCGCTGGTGCAGCGGGGAGAGCCGGAGCCGGTGGCGCAGGTCGATCTAGCCGAGCGGCACTTTCACTCGATCCGAGAGGGCATGCTCGCTGTGGTTGACGAGGTGGGCGGGACGGCCTTTCGGCAGCGCCTCAAACACCTCGCCTTTGCAGGCAAGACCGGGACGGCCCAGGTGGTGCGGCTCGGCGCTGCCAAGTCCCAACGCTACAAGGACCACGCCTGGTTTCTGGCCTTTGCTCCCTACGACGACCCTCAGGTTGCGATCACAGTGTTGGTCGAGAACGGCGAGCACGGGAGCACCGCGGCGGCTCCGATTGCACGCAAGCTCTTGGAGAGCTACTTCCGCGAAGAGATCGACAGCGCACGTCAGGCGGGGGTGCGCTTGGGGGGCGGCAGTCCCGTTTCTTCTCGGACCCAGCCCGCCCCCGCCTTGTCTTCTGCTTCGGGGCGGCGATGAACGGCCACGGTCCGTCCATTGCCAGTCCCCAACGTCGACCTCGGCTGCAGGTGGACTGGATTCTCCTGGGCCTGACGCTGGTCCTGTGTGGCGTCGGGCTCGCCACCCTTTACAGCGCTGCCGGGTCTCCTCTCTTGGATGAAGCACCCCGTGCCTTCCGCATGCAGGCCCTCTACATGGGCGTCGGCCTACTCGGAATGATGGCCCTGTGCATGGTGGACTTTCGGGTCTACGAGCGGGTTGCCTACGCCCTTTATGGAGTCATCATCGTCCTCCTCCTGCTCGTCCTGTTCCTGGGGCCGGTACGGGGGGGGGCCCAGCGCTGGCTCCCCCTGGGCCCCATCAACATTCAGCCCTCGGAACTTGCCAAGCTGGCGCTGGTCTTGGCCTGCGCACGCTACTTCTCGGGACGACCGCGCGAGGACGGCTGGGGCATCAAGGAGCTCCTCCTGCCCGCCACCCTCTTTCTCTTGCCTGCCGCAATGCTGATCTTCGTCGAACCGGACCTGGGCACCGCACTCTTCCTCGGGATTCTCTTCGCCGGCCTCAGCTTTTCTGTGGGACTACGTTGGCGCACGCTCGGCACCCTGGTCCTGTTGGCGGCGCTGACCGCTCCCTTGGCCTACCGCTACATCCTCGACGACTACCAACGTGAACGGATCGACGTGCTGTTCTCTCCCGATGCCGACCCCAAGGGAAAGGGCTACCAGGCGATCCAGGGCCGCTACGCCATCGGCTCGGGGCAGGTGCTGGGGAAGGGCTGGCGGAACAGCACCCAGGGGCGGCTCCGTTTCCTCCCCGAACAGCACACCGACTTCATCTTCTCGGTCTACGCCGAAGAGTGGGGATTTCTGGGCAGCTTTCTGCTCTTGAGTCTCTACGTGGCCTTGATGCTCTGGGGCTTGTGGATTGGCTGGAATGCCAAGGCCCGCTTCGGATCGCTGTTGGCCTCCGGCATCGTGACGATCCTGTTCTCGCACGTTTGCATCAACTTGGGCGGCGTCTTGGGCCTCTTGCCAATCACTGGCGTCACTTTGCCGTTCATGTCCTACGGCGGTTCTTCGGTCATAACCCTGCTGTTTGGCGTGGGTATGCTGATGGCGGTCTCGGTTCAGCAGAAGAGTTCCTGAGGCCGAAGCGGGCCTTCAAGTCACTTCCCCTCGTACGCGGCAACGGTTATAAGGCCGCCCATGTCGACGCGGAACCCCCTTCTTTTCCTGCTTCTCTTCGGCCTACTGGCCGGTTGTTCCGACGAGGGCGGTGGCGCCGACCTCACCGTGATCAAGCGCTGTCCAGAGCTTGACTGGGAGGCCATCTCGGGGACCTTTGGCTCCCTGGAAGGCGAGAACAACATCAACTCGAAGTACCGGATCCTCTTCGAGCGGACCGGGGACGGTGTGCAGGCCAAGTACGTGGCGGGCGGAAGCGAGCGATTCCTCTTGACTGGGCACTCGACGGGGGAGGAGACGATGGTCTTTGTCGCGGTGGAGCCACAGGATGGCAAGCACCGTCGGCTGTCGTTGTCGATGAGCCCCAGGTGCCGGCTTGTGGCAAGCGACGCTTGGGCCAGCGGCCCCTCACCCACGGCGGCGGCCCAGGGCAGCATCGACGGCCCATCGGAGTATGTCGCCTACGACCTACAGAGGCTCGATTTTGAGCCGTGCACCGAAGTCTTGTCGGTGGGGAAGGCTGCCCAAGGCAAGAAGCCGCCGGCCCAGCTCAAGCACCCGGCCAAGCCTCCGGTGGTGACGGGCTCAGAGCTCACGGTGGCTGCCTGGTCGAAGGCGAGCGAGCTGGGGCCGGGCTGTAAAGCCGAGATTGACCTCTACGCTGAGGGGGACGCGGAGGCGATCGAGGTGCCCCTGGACTTCGGCGGTGGCGAACTCATCAGGTGGTCGCACGTCTACGAGACCCGCTTCCTCGGAAAGCGTCGGCTCTTTCTTCACCGGGTGGCCCAGTGTGGTGGCAAACGCACTCTGCTTGGTGTGGCCTGCGCCGACATTGAGGTGAAGTAGAGATGAGTACAGCATTCGTATTTCCCGGACAGGGCAGCCAGAGCGTTGGCATGGGGTCCGACTGGCTCGGCCGGTCGGATCGTGTTCGACAGACCTTCGAGGAGGCGGATGAGGCTCTGGGTGAGAAGCTGAGCCAGGTCATCCTCGAGGGCCCGCTTGAAGATCTGACTCGGACCCAGAACACGCAGCCGGCTCTGCTGACGGTTTCGGTGGCCTACGCGCGGGTCCTTGCTGCGGAAGGCCTGAAGCCCGACGTGGTGGCAGGTCACTCGCTGGGCGAGTACTCGGCCTTGGTTGCTGCGGGAGCCCTGCTCTTTGCTGACGCCGTGCGATTGAC
>CAZQTQ010000222.1:0-7217 GCA_964596025.1 uncultured Rickettsiales bacterium | reverse complement strand
CGACGACGACGACTCCGGCGACGACGACGACTCCGGAGACGACGACGACGCAGGAGACGACGACGCAGGAGACGACGACGACTCGGGCGACGGACCCGAGGGCCAGGCCGTCGTCACGCTCAGCGGATGTCCAATCGATGGCTACGTCTGCCTCCTCCACAGCGATCCCGCCGTGTTCCAGCTCAGGATTCCGATCTCTCTGTCGACGACCGACGAGTTCGGCGATCCCTACATCGGTGCCGACGGCGACCCCACCATCGACGTCGACATCAAGCCGATCACCGACTGGAGCGGCGGCCCCTTTGGCGACCACATCAGTGCGGCCCTCCAGGACAAGGTCCACATGACCGACTGCCTGATCGAGTCGATCAACAACATCAGCTTTGGCCTGTTTACGGTCGAAAATCTCTTCATCACCCTCTTCGCGGGCCAACTAGAGGGCCAGATGACCACGATGTTGGACGACATGGCGCTCACGCTCGAAGATGCGCTCAAGGGCCTGTGGCTCGCGGGAACGACCGACCTGCAGGGGGCCGAGCTCAGCTACGACATCCAGCCGACCGAGGTCGTTCACAGCGACGACGGCTTCCGGATGACCCTGGGCGGTTGGCTCAACAGCGAGCTGGCCGAATGTGTTCAGGGCTACGACATCACGGGCTCCACCTACACCCCCTCGGACATGCCTCCCCTCACGGGAACAATCCCCGCAAATTCAGAGGAGTACCACCTCGCCCCGATCCTCAGCGACGACCTCACGAACCAGGGGCTCTATGCGGCCTGGCGCGGCGGTGTTCTCTGTATCGCAGTGGCTGACTTGGGTGGCTCCAGTCTGACGACCGCCTACCTGACTCTGCTCCTAGGCACCGACTACCAAGAGCAGCTGGAAGAACTCTTCGTCCTGGGCGAAGTGCCGATGATGATCCGAGTGGCACCGGCCAACCCGCCGGTAGCAACCTTCGACGGCGAACACGACATCCACGTCGAAATCAACGAACTGAACATCGAGTTCTTCCCCTTTCTCCAGGATCGCTTCGCGCGCCTCGCCGCCGTAGCCATTGACGTTGCTGCCGACGTGGACCTGTCCGTCGACCCTTCGGGTGCCTTGGCGCTGGACCTCGGACTGGACATGGACAACCTCAATGCCCACGTGACCTACAACGAGATCGCTCCGGAGCTGAATGGAGCGCTCGAGGTCAACTTCCCCGGCTTTATCACCACCATCGTCGACACGGTCGCCGGCTCGCTTCTGGGTGGGATGACCTTTGCACTCCCGACCTTTAACGGCACCGGGCTGGTCGGCCTCTTCATGGATGCAATTGGCGTCGACGACGACTTGCTCGACTTCCTTGGGGCCTACGCGACACTAGGACCGTCGACAGGCGGCGAGAGCAGCGGCTGCGATGGCTGCGGAGACGAGGGCAGCTCGGGCTGCGCAGACTGCGAAGATAGCGAGGCCCTCGGCTGCGCCGGCTGCGACGAGGGAGGCTGCTCGGTTGAGGACTCGATTCAAGAGAGCGGCTGCAGCGGCGAGCCGACGACCACCCCAGAAGGCGGCTGCCAGGGCTGCGGTGTGGCCCTCTCGAGCGGGTCCACGGCCCGCTGGCGCATCCGTGTGACTTCAGAGGGGCTGCAAGTGGCGCCCATCGTACGGCGGATCCGACTGAATCACCCCCAGGCCCTGATGGGGCTCATTCCGGTTCTGTGGGTGCTTCGCCGCCGTCGGTCCTCTTGGGAGCGTCCGTAGCGTTCACGTCGGTGGCCGAAGCTTCCTCGGCCGCCGGAGCTTCCTCGGCCGCCGGAGCTTCCTCGGTCACCGGAGCTTCCTCGGCCGCCGGAGCCTCTTCGGCCGCCGGAGCCTCTTCGGCCGCCGGAGCCTCTTCCGCCGCCGGAGCCTCTTCCGCCGCCGGAGCTTCCCCGGCCTCCGGAACCTCCTCAGTCACCGGAGCTGCCTCCTTCGCTGGAGCCTCCTCCATCGCGGGGGCCTGAGGTCTCAGCCCACTCAGGTCCCCGGTCGCTGCATCCATCACCAACAGGCGGGATTCGGGCCGCACGAAGCCGCTAAGCCCACCAGTCCACGCCGCTGCGACCCACAGTTTCCGGCTGCTGTCCGGCAGCCAGGGGACCGCCCCCACGACTGCCCGCCCCAAGAGGGGGCTGCGTCGCCTCTCCAGCAGCCCACGCGGCTCGAGGCCGTAGAGGCGCAGGTCGCCCCCGCGATAGAGCTTCAGCCCCTCGAGGACCGGAACGGGGGAGACCTGCCCCCCAACCACGAGCACCTCGTCGACCCCGTCCCCATCGCTGTCCCAGACGAGCACTGGGGGGGCGAGTTCCAAGCTGAGATCTTGCTCGGAGCCCAACAGATCCCGCTGACTCCGCTCGACCTCGACGGGCCGCCCCACCACCCGCTCGCTCGTTCGCCAGAGCACGCTCCTCGGGGAGCGAGCATCCCGCTCGCTGATCTGGCCGTTCTCCTCAACCGCAAAGAGCCGTGGTTTTGCCCCCTCCCCGTCGCGCAGCCAAAAGACGTCGTAGAGGAGGAGGCGTGGCGGAAGCTCGGCGGGCCCCACCCGCTTGATTCGGCCGTCCTCCTGCATCGCAACCTGAAAGCCCAGGCCGCGGAATGGCCGGTCGCCCCCAGGCCGCTGCCCAAGGAGAACCGTCTTGCCCTCTCGGTCCAACCCCGCCCGGAGGTAGCCAGCAAAGGGTCGACCTCGGGTCTGCCAGGTGCCGTCCTGCAACGCCACCACCTGCGAACGCAGGGTCCCAAAGCGAAGAAGCACCAGCCACTCGCTGACCCCATCGCCCTCCAGGTCGGCGGCCTCGAAACGGACGATCTCGGAGAATCGAGGTGCCTGCCAGACCACGTCGGGCCTCCCGTCGGGCCCAATTCGGACCACTTGGCGGGAATCGGCAACCCACAACACCTGGGGCCCCTGGGCTTGCTCACGGCCCGATGCCAAGCCCACCAGGCTGCAGCGGCAAGACCAAAGCGCATCAGCAGCCAGCGCCCGGTCGCGGGCCATGGATGCACCTTGCTTCGGGCAGCCCACGAACAACAGCGAGGTCGAGACGGCCAAGAGCAGAAGGATTAACGGTCGTTTCATGGTCTGATCTCCGACTCCAGAACAGCCTGAGGACCCCGGCTGGAGGCACCGTGGCGACCGGTGCGCGCCGAGCGCAGGATGCCGTCGACGTCTCGCCAGCGTTCCTCGAAGGAGTGCTGGGGCAGCTCGGCCTCCAGCTCCACACCCACCTCGTCCACCAGAAAGTACCAACCAAAGAGCAGCCCCTGCTCCTCGCCATCCTGCACACGAGTACCCACCCAAGGAGGCGCGTCGGCCACACGCTCAAGACCTGAGTAGGGACCTTGGTGCAAGAACGCACCTTCAGCAGCCTGGTGGAGAGCCACCAGCCCGTCGACCCAACCGTCCCAGCGACGCAATCGGAAGAAGACCGTCCCCTCGGGATCCCTCACCTCGAAGACCAGATCTCCCCCCCCCTCCCGGACGAACCATCCTTCGGGCAAGACGAAGCTTAGGCCCGATTCGGGGTCTTCGACGAGTCCATCGGGCACCTCAACCCAGCCGAGTTGATCAGCATCTGGCGCGGCCTCGATTCCCACCGATTCTTCGACCTCGGCGCCGTCGTCCCCCTGGGCCCGTCGAGCGGCGCAGCCAGAGAGCAAGTGACTGACCGTGGCAAGAGCAGCTAGGGCCAGCGGCAGGCACAGACGGCTCATGGCAACGTCTCGAGTACACGCAAGACTGCCGCATACGGATTGGTGCGCCCCTCGCTGAGTGCCTCTCCCACGTCCTGCAGGGCTCCCCCCTCCGCCAGGGCCACCTTCGCAGCAGAGGCCGCTCTCCTCCCCCGTTCCTGGCCCACGATTCGGGCCACAAAACTGGCGGGGCTGAGGCGCCGGTTGCCTACGATGCCGGCGACCAGGCGCCCCTCAACCTCATCCAAGAGGGCCAAGACGCCTTCCCCCTCTCGGGCCGAGATGGAGTGGACCGGGATAGAGGGGGAGCCTAGCTCCACCCCGTGTCCGACCGAGGCACGAAGCTCGCGGACCAGCGCGTCGGATCCAGGGCGGTCGGCCTTGTTCACCGCCAAGATGTCCGCACCCTCGAGGAGCCCAGCCTTCAGCGTCTGTACGACGTCGCCGGCTTCTGGAACGAGCACGACCAAGACCTGATCTGCGATTCCGGCGATCTCGAGCTCCGTCTGCCCCACGCCGACCGTCTCGACCACGACCCTCTCGAAGCCCGCCGCCAGACAGAGCAGCGCTGCCTCTAGAGACGTCCTCGTGAGACCGCCGTGATGACCTCGGGTGCCGAGCGAACGAATGAAAACGCCCGGATCGACGGCGTGCCGCTGCATGCGGATGCGATCCCCAAGAATGGCACCCCCGGTAAACGGACTTGAGGGGTCGACGGCGAGGACGGCTACGCTTCGTCCTGCCTCCCGATGATGGGCCACGATTCGATCCACTAGGGTCGACTTGCCGCACCCAGGCGGGCCCGTCACGCCCAAGATCGAACCTGATCCACGCTTAGACCAGAAATCGCCCATCAGACCCACGACGTCGTCGACTTGCCCTTCCACCCGGCTGATCAAGCGGGAGAGGGCACGGACCTCCCCACGCAAGAGCGCATCTACGAGAGCATCAAGGGGAGAAGAGGCGGCCACCGGCAGTCCAGCGGGGCCGAGTATGCCATGCCGGAGCAAGGATCCTTGCCTTCGCGCTCCAGGCCGGGGGCTGGCCAACCCGCCCATCCTCGGGCAAGGTCGAAGGACGTCATGGACAAACGTTCCGCAAACAAAGAACCGGCCGACGCCGCGGCCGGGACCCCCAACGAGGCCGCAGCCGAGGCCGAATCCACCCGGGGAATTCACCGCAAAGTCGGCGACCTGCTCCTGGGCGCGCTCGTCGTGGTCAGCGCCTTCGCAATCGGGCTCGCCCTCGCCATGCCGGTCCTGCGCCAAGCCCGACTCTTGGAGCAGGCCCGCCAGGTCTGCGCCGAACGGGAGACCGACGCAAAGAGCTGGCTCGTTCGGGAGGAACGCGTCGAACAGGCCCTCAAGAAAGAGTGGGTTGTGGCCCAGAGCCGCAAGGCCCGACTGTGGGCCCAAGGCGACGAAGAGGTAATTCAGAACGGCCTTCGTAGCCTCGCTGGAGCCGCATCGTTCCGGGTGCTGGGACTGGACTTCGGCATGCCTCAACTCGGCGAGGCCTTCGCTGCCATCCCTGCGACACTCCGCGTCCAGGGCGACAGCGCAGATCTTCCGCCGTTCTTGAAGTCCTTCTACACTCAGGATCGTCTCGTGCGGCTGGTGGCGCTGGATCTCGAGGCGCCGTCCTTTGGGAGCCAAGACGTCGTGGCTACGCTCCGCTGGGAGTACCCCGCCTCGACCCGCCGCCGCCTGGAAGCCGAAGACCCTACGACCCGGTGGTCGCCCCCGGTGGTCGCCACCCGAGCCAACCGGGCGAGCGTGTCGCGCTGGAACCGAAAGCGCTGGGACAAACTCAGCGCTGCGGCGCGCTCTCTGCGAGCCCTGTCGACGGACCTTCGACGGGTCGCCCGGATGGAGGCCGAGCGCAAGGCGATGGAGCGGGAGCGGCGGAGTCTGGGGCGCTGGGAGTCGGCCACGCGGGCCGAAGCACGCGCCATCCTTCGCAAGGTTGCTCCACTCTTGCGGCGCATGGAAGTCAGCGCCATGGGAAAGGCCAGCCTGAGGCCGGGACCGGCAGGCGCTCTACGCATCGTCGACGACGACTGAGCCCGGGGCCTCAGCCGCCAAGCCCCGTCCGATCTCCCTCAGCGACCCGAGACCGCCTGAACCCGCCCGAGGAGCGCATCCAGCCGGTCCGGCGCCTCGACCGGTTCAGGAGGCCGGTGCCCCCCGACGCGCGCGAAAGCCAGCCCACTTAGATCCCGCTCGACACGCCCGTCGTCCTGGACGAAGAAGGCGCCCTGAGCCAGCCCCAAAATCCGTGGGTGCCCTTCGGTCAAACCGTCCAGAAAGAGAACCACCCGATCCCCTTCCCCGAACTCGGGCATGCCGAACACCTTGGTGCCCCACTCACCACTCCAGCCGCCCGGCTGGGTCCAACGCAGCACGGAGTCGGACGAGCCGGGGTTCTCCCCCGCCCACCACCGCTCGACCTCGAGCTCGACCTCAGTCCAAACGATGCCCTGAACCTGAGGCACCAGCCTCTGGATCCGGCCTTCCACCACCGCGTCCGCGCGCAGAGCGAGATCGTCAATCGACAACACAGCGACGGTGCTGGTCTCTGCTGGCGGACCGAGCAGGAGAGCCAGGAGAAGGACGGGAGCCTGAATCCGCCGGCGTCCGGACCGCCACAAGAGAACCATCGCCAAGCCGACCAGGACGAACAAGCCGGGCGCAGAGCCTCCGCCAAGCCGCCCGATCTGCCCGCCACCCTCCGCCAGCTCGTAGGCACAGCCGCGCGGCTCGGGGTAGGAAACGTCACCGCGGCAGGGCGGCGAGGCGCAGGGATACAGAGATGCGATGCCATCGATGTCGTCTTGGCCGAGATCACGCCGAATCATCCCCTCCTCGTAGTCCACCACCATCACCGCCCCCGCAACTTCGGTGTGGTCAAGGCCCAAGAAGTGGCCGACCTCGTGGAGGACGATGCTCTGCAGATCGGTCCTCACCCCCTCGTCCCCGACCGACCAGCGGTAGTCCAGCCCGTTGAACGCGATGTCGGCGTCGAGCACCTGGCCTTCGGGCCCATAGGACACCGTGGTCAAGGCGATGACTTCCTCACCGTAAGGCCAGGAGGTCTCGATGAAGAACAGGGCCGAGATGCCGTCGACGGGCCCATCGTCCGGATCGTGAGCAAAATCGCAGACGTCGGCTGCCACCCCACCGAGGCCGTGGGGGCAGGCCGGGCCGGTATAGATCGCCTCTTCCTCGAAGCCGATGTCTGCGGTCTCTACCGAGGCCCAGGTCTGAAGGGCGTTGCGCACCTCCCCCTGGTGGAACAGGAAGGCCAGATCGGAGGTGCCAGCGTGATGCTGGGCGAATCCAATGGGACCCTCCACCTCCCAGTGAAGGGGGTAGGAGGGCTCGGTCGCTGTCATCGCCAACTCGTAGGCCTGAGCCACCCCCACACCGGAGCCCCCGGCCAACCCCAGGCCTAGAGCTAGGGCGAACGCGGAGCAGGCCAACTGCCGGGGATTCGGGGG
>CAZQTQ010000221.1:0-7234 GCA_964596025.1 uncultured Rickettsiales bacterium | reverse complement strand
GACTTCCTGGAGTTCGGCGTGTTCGAGGGGCGCAGCCTCATGCACGCCTACTTCTACGTGCGCTACCTCACCCACCTCATCGAGACGGGCACCGTGCCGATTCTCACCGGCGTCTCGACCGAGCCGCTTCGCGCCATGCGCTTCGTCGGCTTCGACAGCTTCGAGGGGCTTCCCGAGCCCACGTATGCGGACACGCTCGATGGCCAGCAAGAGTGGCTGGGCGCCGGCTCATTTGCCTGCAGCGAGGAGCGCTTCTGGGGCAACCTGAAACGCAACAAGGTGGAGCGGGAGCGCTTTGTTGCCGTGCCCGGCTGGTACGAGCAGAGCCTCAGCGAAGCCACCGTGGAGGAGCACGGCATGCGCTCCGCCGCCGTCGTGCACATCGACTGCGACTACTATCACTCGACGGTTCTCGCCCTGGACTTCGTCACCAACCTGCTGGTGGACGGCTCGATCCTCGTCTTCGACGACTGGTTTCTGTACCGCGGCCGAGCCGACAAGGGCGAACAGCGAGCCTTCGCCGAGTGGCGGGAACAACATCCGCAGTTCCGGGTGACAGAGCTCCATCGCTCGACCACAGTGTCCTTCCAGGTCCACCGCTGAACCAAGCTGGACGAGCATGTCCTCCCGCAGTGGGGGAATCCATTCCTCGTCCAGCCGCCGTGGCTCAAGCCTCAAGCGACTGAGCCCTCCGCCGCCTACGTTGCGCATCGCCAGTTGTACTCGAAGTGGTGATCCCCGAACCGACCTCTAGGCTACGCAATCGAGAATGGCGAGTCTTGGGCCTAGCCGAAGCCTGGATCGTGATATAAATTACTGACTGGTCAGTAATTACTGGAGGCCGATGTGGCGAAAGAGAAGCCCAGAGCACCCAAAGTCGAGAACGTCCCAGAACCAGAACCGAAGTGGCGTCGGCGCAAAGATGCACGGCCCGAGGAGCTGGTTGCGGCGGCGCTGGAGCTGTTCGTCGAGCAGGGCTTCGCTGGGACCCGTATGCGCGATGTCGCCAAGCGAGCCGGGGTCTCCAAGGGAACGGTCTACCTGTACTTCAAGAGCAAGGAGGAGCTCCTCCGCTCCGCCGTGCGGGACTCCATTGTACCGATCGTCGACGAGGGAGACGACATCGAGGTCGAGGCCGAGGGGACCTCGGCAGAGCTGCTCCGTCAGCTGCTCGAGCGCTGGCTCAAAGAATTCGAGGAGCGGGGCCTGGCGGGCGTCCCGAAGCTCGTGATGTCCGAGGCCGGCAACTTCCCAGAGATCGCCCAGGACTACATGACCCACGTCGTGCAGCGGTCGCGTCGGCTGTTCGTGCGGGTTATCAAGCGAGGGATCCGAGAAGGGGAGTTCCGCAAGGTCGATGCCCGCGAGGCGGTGCATGTCCTTCTGGCACCCGTGCTCTACGCTCAGATTCACGCCGCATCGCTTGGGCCCTACGACCCAGAACTGATGGGGCGAGCACGCTTCTTGGACATGCACCTGGACTTCTTCTTGCGGGCGGTCCGGGTGGAGCCGGGGGTAGCGAAATGACGAGGCTGAGCGACGAGCAAGCCGGGATCTTGCTTCCCGTGGTGATTCCGGCCGACGATCCCGGCCAGACGGGTGGGGACGCGCCGTGGGCGAACGTTGTTGGCAGGATGGCCCGCGCGGTCGGGGGCGCGCTGCGGACCGCCGCGCAGGGGATCGGCCGAATCGCGGTGCGGGCGCACGGCTCGGTGGACCCGGACGCCCGGCGGGATCTCGCACAGATGCCGCTCTTGGCCTTGGTCAGTCTCGCTCCGCGACGTGCTGAGGTCCGCGCCCTCCCCGACGACGGCAACCGCCCGGTGGTCTTCGTACACGGCCTCGCGGGCTACCGCGGCAACTTCCTGCCGATGCGGAGCTGGTTCCGTCTGGTCGGTCGCTCGCGGACCTACGCCATTGGGCTGAGGGGCAAGAGCCTCGACGCAATGGCGGACGAACTACGGGACTACATAGCGAGAGTCGTCGCGGTGAATGAGCTCGGGAGCGCTGACCAGATAGACCTCGTCGGTCACAGCATGGGTGGGATCGTGGCCCGGCTGGCGTTGGGGGATCCCGCCTTTGCCCGGCGAGTCGCCACCTTGGTGACGCTGAGCAGCCCCCACGGAGGCACCCAGGCGGCCCGCTTCGCTGGGACCGATATCTGCCGAGAGCTGCGGCCAGGGTCGCAGGTCCTGCGTCGCCTCGAGGCCCAGCTCCCGTGGCGTGGCCCGATCCATCTGGTCTGCTTCTGGGCCCGAACGGACCCGCTGATGCAGCCGGCGACGACTGCCACCGTGGACGGCGCGTGCAATCGCGAGGTCGATGGTTTCTCGCACCTGGACTGGCTGCTGAAGTTGCGGGCCTGGCAGGCGATCTGGCGGGAGCTGGAAGAGAGCCGACCCAACGGTCAGCGCCGAGGGAACGGGCGTGGACTCCCGGTCCGCTCCGACGGTGCGCCAGGAGCGGTAGCGTTGTAGCCGGAGCTCGCTACGCCCGCTGATCCTTGATGGCCCGAAGGATGTCGAAGCGGGTGATGGCACCTACCAGCTTGTCATTTTCGACGACCGGAAAGCGGCGTACGACGTCGTTGAGAAACATGCCCGCGACGAAGTAGATGTTCAACGTCGGAGGGATGGTGGTCACCGACGTCGACATGAAATCGGCCACAGACCCCCTGGGGAAACCGCTTCCGTCTCCCAGGGCCAGCAGATTCAAGCAGTCCTTCTCCGTCAGGATGCCGATGACCTCGTTGGCTTCGTTAACAACGGGCGCACCAGTGACCCGGTGTTTCAGGAGGAAGGCTACGGCCTCGACAATCTCGGTGTCGGGGCTGAGGGAATGGACGACCTTGTCCATGTACTGGCTTACTCGGGGCAGCATGACTGGGATCCTCCTGGTTGCACGCCCTTGTAGGACAGCTGCTGCATCTCGTTGATGGGCCCCAGGACAACGACCTTTGCGTCGCCAAATACCATCATCGCGTTGTCGGCTTCGAAGAGGCTGTTCTTGATCCCGGCGTATCCGGGACTAACGCTTCGTTTGATGAGGAAGACGGCCCCCGAGTGGTGGACCTCGAGAATGGGCATTCCGGCGATGGGGCTGGATGGATCGTCGGAAATGTGCGGCGCCAGACCCGCGCTGGACTCCACCGAGGTGCTGAGCCCACTCTTGATGAAACGCCCCACCGTCTCGGGCGTGGCAGCGATTCGGGCCTCAGACTCGCGGTGTTCTCTGGGAACGAAGAGAACGGCCATTGCAGGGTCCTCATTGAAGGTGGATTCTCACGAAGGGCGAGCCTTGATGGATCCGATCCTGCCTAGGTCACTGGCTCGTGCGCAAGCGGGAGGGGTGGAAGCCAGGGGGTTGGGCCGCCGTTCGGCGGCCCGAGAGGACAGCGTATGGGGCCGCAATGGCCGGATCAGCCCTCGACAATTCTGCTAGAAGTCCTCGTTGATATGAGGCGGCGATGTTCGGCTCTTGGAGGTCTCAGATCACCGCGTTCGACGTAGGGCTGATGGTGTGACGTGAGAAGACAGGTAGCAATCGGAATCGGCGGGATAGCGGGGTTGCTGATCCTCGGCCTGGTGGTGCTGCGGACCGGTCCGGTGGAGGAGTCCACCGCCGAATGGTCGGCCCAAGGGAAGCGGCCGACCGAAGGTGCGGCGAAGGCCCCAGGGGCGGACCGCCCCCGGGCCCCGGGGGCCGAGGGAGCGCGGGCATCCGACGCGCTGTCCTCGACCGCGTCCGATGGGTCCGCCGCCTCCGCCGCCTCCACTGCACCGCTCGCCCCGGCGTGCGACGACGACGACGACTGCGGCGCCTGGGAGCGCTGCATGTTCGGGCACTGCGTCGATGGCCGACGGGCTTGCGACAGGGACGAGGAGTGCGGCCCATTCGAACGATGTTCCTTCGCGGTCTGTCTGGTTGGCATTCGGGAGTGCAGGGAGGAGTCCGAGTGCGACGACGGCCAGCGCTGCCTCTTCGGCCGATGCGGGTCGGCCGATGTGGAGTGCGTCGAGCACGTCGACTGCGGCCCGGACGCCCGCTGCGTCTTCGGAACCTGCGCCGAGGGTTCCGCCAACTGCCGTCGCGACACCGACTGCCCGCCCGACCATCGCTGCCTGTTCAACCGGTGTGCCCAAGGCCCGCGGCAGTGTGACGGCGACAGGGACTGCGCCAGCACCCAGCGCTGCGAGTTCGGCCGGTGCCTCGGCGGCGTCCGGCAGTGCGACCGGGACAACGACTGTGGCGAGAGTCAGCGCTGCGAGTTCGGGCGCTGCCTCGACGGTGAGCGCCAGTGCCGCGACGACGACGGGTGCGGAGAGGGTCAACGCTGCGAGTTCGGGCGTTGCCTCGACGGGGTTCGGGAGTGCCGCGGCAGCGAGGACTGCAAGGCGGCGGAGATCTGCAACTTCGGGTTGTGTCGGGCGGCAGCTGCGACCGAGTGATCGGAGGCAGCGGTCGTCCAGGAGATCCCGGAACCCCGCGAAGAAACTCAGCTGATGAACTCGTGGAGCCGGTCCTAGCCGGCAGCCCAAACGGGCAACGGCACCCCTAAAGGGGCCGTGGGGCCCGAGGAACTCAAAGCTGTGGCATCCTCTGCGGGTTGAACAGCCGTGTGGCGGTCCTTTACTGGGGCGCTCGGCACGGCAACCCAGTGGAGAAAGTCAGATGAAGCAGATCCTGTACAGCCTGTTCGCCGTTGTTGTCCTCGTGACCCTGAGTGCCTGCGCCACAGCTTCCAAGTCGGCCGCTCCGGCCAGCTCCGGCGCCGCAACACCGCCCGCAGAGGCAGCTCCCGCCGAGGAGGCTCCGGCCGAGGAGTCTGCCGCCGGAGACGATGACGACTCAGCAGGTGGCGGCGCCGAAGACTCGGCAGCCGGCGACGACGACGACTCAGCAAGCTAGCGCTTCCAACTCGTTGCGAAGGTCTGACAGGCAGCGCCGCTGAAGCCGGCGTTGATGCGTCGGTCTGCGCCTCCCCTTTGGCAAAGTTCCACTGGGACTTCGCCGACAAGGGGGCCTGTGTCTCGTTTTCACGAAAATACGGTCGGAACGGTCAGTCAGCGATCGGACCGAGTGATCGTTCCTGCTCCGAAAGGAGTCCGTCTCCGTTACCGTCGCGGTAGAGCGCGGAGGACGACAGGACCCGCTCGACAAGAACGTCGTGGAGCGCATCGGCGTCGTTGATGAGGGTGTCACCGTCCAGCTCGGCGAGCGTCAGCCAGCCGGGAGCACCAAGCTCGTAGAGCAGGGCGTCGCCGTCCACCGCGAAGGGTCCGCCCTCCTGTGAAGCGATCGTCTCAATACTCAACCTGAGCTCAATCGACTCGGCCGTCGAGTCGTCGTCGTCGTCATCTCCGGTGTCGTCGTCGTCATCGTCGTCATCTCCGGTGTCGTCGTCGTCGTCGTCGTCATCGTCGTCGTCGTCGTCGTCTCCGGTGTCGTCGTCATCGTCGTCTCCTGCGTCGTCATCGTCTTCAGCGGGCGATCCGGTCACCACGGCTGCGATCACGAGCTCGGTGGAAAACTCCAGGGTGACGCCACACCAGCTTCCCCCAGGCACCTCCAGGCGCGAGCCAGCCGCAGTGTCGAGCCCACCCCCACCGGACGACACGCTCTGCTCGTCTCCACAGCCCAGCATCTCCAGACCACCAACCTCGACCTGAATGCCTTCGAAGCTGAGGCCGTCCGCCGATGCGATGGCCATAGCGAGGCTGCCGGGATTCCCCACGCCAGTGCCTTGCTGCACCGTGCCGTCCGAGCAGTTCACGAGCAGTCCCGACGCCGCCACAAGGGGAAGGACTACTCCCCAAAGTCGTATCAAAGCTCTCATGACGGAACCTCTTCTGCTGTGGATTGCGAGAGGGGGAACAGCGTCAGATGACACTGATAGACCCGGGTGCTCGGCTGCTCCGCTCGATCACACAGATCCAGGATCCGGTCCTGGAACGCGCTGAGCTCAGCCTTCAGCTCGTCGACAAGGTTCTCGGGAACGCTGACGGTTGCCGCACAGAGGTGTCGCTCACCAGGCGCAGCAGCAGAGATCGACTGCTCGGCAAGCTCCAGCATCCCTCGGTGGTAGTTGTGGGCGGCCATCCCGGCCACCTCGCGAGGAGTCACCACCGTCGTGTCCGCCGGATGGATCTCCCCAGCCTCGTCCCGGACGAGGAGCTTTAGCTCGAACAACAGCTCCAGGCTGCGCCGTGCCTGCGCCACGGAAATTGCGGGCCGAAGAGTGCGGGCAATCCACTCGGGATCGGCTCGAAAACCGGCACAGGAAGCCAGCTCCCGCACCGCGGGGTAGTACCAGTGAGAGATGTACTCGAAGCCACGACCCTCGAGGGAGCGCGCCTCCTTGAAGCGCTTGGATGCTGAGAGCCTGGTCCAAGCGGCCCTGCGTTCCTGCTCGGTAGTGGCCTGGTCGAACCGCACTAGATCTCTGAAGAAACGAGCCTCGGGCGCCCGCAGTCCCAAGGCAACGACGAACAACTCGAGATTTCGAGGGGTCAGGTTGCGATCGCCTTTGATGACCTGGCCGAGGAAGCTCGGGGAGCTCTGCTTCGCCAGCCTGGCGAAGACGCGGTGCGAGAACCGGGGGTTTTCGGCCTGCTTTGCATCGAACCAGCGACGCAGGAAGAGGCGGTAGTCCAGGAACTCGTAGATCAAGGTCTTTTTTGGGCTAGGCACTAGGATAGTGAATACACCATCACAGAAGATGGTGGTAGTAAACTTGCTGTATATACAATTGTTTTACGAATATCAGTATTCGGTATGTATACGGTAATTGATCCAATCTACACATATTTCGAGTACGTTTTGGGCGGTGTGCTTTAGGGTAGCTGCGGCTTCAGCCAATCCACGGCTCTGGCACGGAGAACACCATGCGAACGACCCTTCTTTCTTCCCTCCTGCTCTTGTCCACCCTGCTGGTAGTCGGATGCGACTCCGGCGCCGGTGACTTGGGCTCCGGCACCTTCAACCTCAACAACGATCTGGACGAAGACGGCGTCCCCGACGGCGAGGATCTCGACGACGATGGCGACGGGATCCCAGACCTCGAAGACGACGACGACGACAACGACGGAATCTCGGACGAAGAGGACTCCGACGACGACAACGATGGCGTGCCCGACGAAGAGGACGAAGACCACCCCAGCAACGATTCTGACGAGGGCGAAGAAGAAGAGGGTGAAGAAGAAGAGGGCGACGACGACGATGACGACGACGACGA